>CAIMXN010000020.1 GCA_903845455.1 uncultured beta proteobacterium
CGACTCTAGACTCACCTATACTCTAAGAGCATTTATTAGACCCCCTTTAATCACCAGAAGACCGGATGCCTTATGCATATTAATTACTTTAGCCGCTATGTTCTGCTAGCAATGGTATTGATTTTGCAAATACCCTCTCTGGCTTTAGCTCAAGCGCAAGCAAAGAAACAGTTTTTAATAGTTGGCTTGGATGAAAAGCAAACTTATAGCGATAAAGGTGTTGGTATTGTTGGCCCACCCGGTAACGATTCAGTGTTAATCATTGATATTGGCACTGCTCCCTTAGAGCCTAAAATTATTGCCTCATTGCCATTGGCCAATACGATTAGTGGGCCACCTGTCAATCTGGCAATCAATACAAAAGAAACCTTAGCCCTGGTAGCCAACTCAATGAATGTAGTTGAGGTCGATGGAAAATGGAAGCAAACACCTGACAACCGTTTATTTGTCATTGATTTGGAAACAAATCCACCTTCTTTGATTGATACCATTACTGTCGGTAGCCAACCCTCTGGATTGTCCATCAATCAAGCGGGTAATTTAGCGTTGATAGCCAATCGTGCTGAAAACTCCATTAGCGTCTTGCGCATTACAGGCAAGAAAGTTGAATTAATCGATACGGTGTTCATTGGCGAGCAAGTATCCCATGTTGTCTTTAGGCCTGATGGTAGATCTGCCTTAGCCAGTAAGTTTCCTGGGCATAAGGTCGCCTTTCTCGATGTTGATGGAGAAAAAGTTACCTACAAAAAATATGACGTTGTTGTGGGTCTATGGCCATACAACATCGCAATTACCCCAAATGGGAAACTGGCCATTACCGCAGACAATGGCAATGCAGGAGCTGCAGATGGCAACATTGATACTGTGAGCATTATTGATTTAGAGGCAAACCCTCCTCGTGTCATTAATAAGGTCGTGGTCGGGGATGGCCCAGAAGGCTTGGCGATCAGCCCTACAGGAAAACTGGCAGTGACTGCGCTGCTAAAAGGTAGCAATGCCTCAAAAGAAGCTTTCTTTTACAACCGCAATGCTGAAGTGGTAGCCTTAAAAATTGATGGCAAAAAGGTGAGCTTGAGTAATTCAGTAGAGGTAAGGGGCTTACCTGAAGGGATTGCCTTTAGTAATGATGGTCACTATATTTATGTCGGTAATTTTATTGATCAAGATCTCTCGATCTTAAGAGTCGATGGCGACAAAATTGTTAATACAGGTAAATCACTTTCCTTGCCTGGACATCCAGCATCCATCCGCAGCCATTTTCAGTAAAAGATTCGCTTCGAATAATGAGCCCTTGAAGCTTCTTTCAAGGGCCTTTTTAACTGGACGTTATTTGCCCTAGCGACCACTCTTTTAGGCGTAATTGATTTCTAAGTTCATTGATGAACTTTTCGGAGAACTCGGATGCGGGTGAAAATTTTGAAGTAATAGCAAATGTTTCAATTTCAATCTTTGGTAAGAATCTTCGAATACCAAGCTGATTTTTAAATGTGCTTGCTATATAGGGGTTTACTACTCCAACCCCAATTCCCTTGAGGGCAAAAGTGCATATGGTCGAAGAATATATTGTTTCTATCGCACTGTTAAGACTAAGATTTTTTTTCTTCGCTAATTTTGAGAGCTGACTCTCTAACTGGTCATTTATGGGAAATGAGATTCTTAACTCATTGGCTAAATGAGTTATTTCTACCGCTTTCAATTTCATAAATGGATGTTCTTTTGAAAAGACGCATACTGCTTCACTCTTGTGAATTTGGCTGACCTCAAACTCTTTTGGGGAAAAATGAATATCAGAATTAGTAATAGCAATATCGTACATACCTTGCCGCAGTCTTTCAGCAATATTTTGGTTACCCAATGTTTGGATATCAAAGTGTGTAGTGGGATAAATTTCCATAAATTGTTTAATTGTGGCGGGGATAATGCTTTGCCCTAATGATGGTGTACAAGCAATTCGAAATACACCTTGCCCTGATGATTTGAGGGAAGCAATAGTTTGTGTAATTCGGTCTAGACCCTGAAATTCCTGTTGTATCGTATTAAAGAGATGCCCACCTTCTCGAGTGAGTTTTAGTCGACCCCTATCATTGGTGAATAGTTTTAGCCCGCTCGCACTTTGAATTTGTCCAATCAATCGGCTGATTGATGGCTGGGTAGTGTGAAGCATTTGTGCGGCAGCTACAGTAGTTCCTGAGAGCACTACAGCCCTAAAAGCCTCAATTTGGTTAAATGAGATTGCCCTAGCCATTGATTGATTCCTTAAAACTTAATGGTATATGAAAAATGAATAGCTAACCGCTAAGAAATGATTTGATTACATATGCTTTATTCGATAGAGTGAATGTCGATGTTGTTATTTTTGGGAGGTTGAAATGTTAAATTCAAGACGTCAATTTTGCTTATCTCTATTGTTGAGTGTATTTGCCACTGCTATCAGTAGCGCTTACGCCGAGGAAGCTATACCGCCTGGAACAATAAAATTTATTGTTCCTTTTGTTCCTGGCGGCACTGCGGATGTTCTTGCGCGAACCATTTCAGTGCGCTTGGGCAAAAAATATAACCAATCGGTTGTAGTGGAAAATAAACCAGGCATGGGTGGCAATATTGGTGCAAGTGAGACAGCTAATACGAAGCCAGATGGTTCAACCCTCTTGCTGGGAACAATTGGTATACATGCAGCTTCCTCCGTCTACTCCAAGCTTTCTTATAGCCCTGATAAAGATCTATAGCCAATTATTGTTTTAGGTGGCGTACCTTGTGTCATTGCAGTTCATCCCAGTAGGCCGTTCAATACTCTTCAGGAATTAGTGATTTACGCCAAAAAGAATCCAGGGGTGTAATTAAAGTCATCGGTGATAGCTAACAAGCAACGTATTGATCTTGGCGAATTCTATGCTGACCCAACATTAAGCAAAGAAAATCGATGTGATTTGCATCCAAGGTGGAGTAGGGATGGGTCATCAATCTCCATTGACTCTATACACGAGCTTGATAGGCGCATGTACAGCATTGATGTATCAAAATTAACCATGAATGTTTAGTAGCTTTTGAACTCATATTCATTGGGCTGAGGCTGATATAGGACCTGCTTCTCAATAGTCAACCCAGCTAGATTCACTCTGCTGGCGGACTATCTTGCAGATTTGGAAAGAGGACTTCGGTAAATCCAAAGTTGCTGAAGTCTTTCACTCTCATTGGGTATAGCTTGCCGATCAGATGGTCGCATTCATGTTGCACAACCCGAGCATGAAATCCTTCAACCGTTCTATCAATCGGTTGCCCATCGCGGTCATATCCTTGGTAGCGAATTTTGATATAACGCGGCACCTTCCCCCGAATGCCCGGTACAGAAAGACACCCTTCCCAATCTTCTTCTTGCACATCACTCAACGGGGTGATGACTGGGTTGATTAAGATCGTTTCTGGAACCCCTTCTGCTAGAGGATAGCGAGGATTTTTATCGAATCCGAAGACAACTAGTTGTTTGTTTACGCCAATTTGAGGTGCGGCAAGACCGGCACCATTGACTGTGTACATTGTGTCCAGTAAGTCATCGATTAATAACTGCACTTCTTGCGAGGCAATAAGATCAAGCGAGATGGGATTCGCAATTTCTAATAATCGCGGGTCACCCATTCTCAAAATAGCATGTATCGTCATATATGAATCTTAAATGATTAATCCATTGTGGTGTAGGTCCTCGATGAGTATTCGCTTGCAGATGGCATAATCAAGGCGTGGGGCTCTTAGCTCAGTTGGTAGAGCAGAAGACTCTTAATCTTTTGGTCGCGTGTTCGAGTCACGCAGGGCCCACCAAAAATGAAAATACCAACCCTGGGGTTGGTATTTTTTTGTCTTAGCCAGACTACTGTTCTATTTAATCCAACTAATAAAGTTTTCAGTAGATCGCCGAACTTTCTTGAGGTTTACCAGCCAATCTTCATCCGCTTTTCTGTATCCCAGAGGCAGCATAACTACACTACGCAAGCCTTTTTCTTTGAGATTCAGAATTTCATCAAGCGCCTTAGGGTTAAAACCTTCCATGGGGGTGCTATCTACTTGTTCAGATGCAGCAGCAATGAGGGCAGTGCCTAGACCAATATAAACTTGCTTGGCTGCATGTGTGAAATTATGCTCAGCTTCTCTTGAGGGATAACTACCCAGTAGGGTTTGACGATAGGCATCTCCAGCTGCACTCTTAAAACTACGGATTTCTTCAGTCATATCAAAGGCTTCATTAATGCGCTTGGCAGTGTAATGATCCCAGGCAGCAAATATGAGTAAATGAGAGCAATCAATGACTTGAGATTGATCCCCAGCGATGGCTTTAATTTTTTCACGAATCTCTTTATTGGTTACCACCAATACTTCATAGGGTTGCAAGCCACTGGAGCTAGCTGTTAAGCGAATAGCCTCAAGGATGAGATCCACTTTTTCCTGAGGGACTATTTTGCTTGAGTCCATTTTTTTTGTAGCATAGCGCCACTGTAATAAATCAATCAAACTCATTATTTCCTCTAGATTTTTTAATAAAAGATAAGGAGTATTTTAGAAGATTTTGGACTGAATTGTTAGTCAATTCTCAAAATGGCGGCTAATACAAGTGGTATGTAATTTTTTTTGGTGCATATTGATCCGCAAGGTGCTTTCATTGCACTCTTTTAGTCATTGCCAGTATGGGTATTTACAAAATATAGCTATATTGTTATCTGGGCTTGGTTTGAATTCGATCTTCAGGATTAAATTGAGAAACCCATTCTGTATAGCCTTTAAATGGGGTGATAAAGATTAATATGGCAATGTTAAAAGCTTGCTAAACTGGTTTCAAATCGTCTTATAAATCGATACTTGGGAGATTACTCATGAAGTCAATTGTTTCAGCATTAATCCTCGCTCTATGTTCCAGCCTATCTTTTGGGGTATTTGCAAAAGATACCGTCAAGATTGCCTATATTGGACCTTTAACCGGGGGTGTTTCTGCAAACGGCATTGGCGGACGTAATTCTGCGGATTTAGCAGTTCGCTTAAAGAATCAAGACCCCAATGCTAAATATAAATATGAATTGGTATCTGCTGATGATGAGTGCAAGCCAAATATAGGTGTGCAAGTCGCTACCAAAATAGCCTCAGATAACTCCATCATTGCTGGTGTCACCCATTACTGTTCTGCTGTTGCCATGAGTACGGTGGATGTATATCACAAGTTTGGCTTACCAGTAATGGTGTGGGGCGCCGTATTGCCAGAGATTACTTATGGTAATGACTATAAAGAGATACACCGTGTTAATGGCACGATGATCAACCAAAATGAAGTAGCTGCTAAGTTCTTAACTGGCTTGGGCTACAAGAAGTGGGTCATTATTCATGACACCACTGACTATGGCAAAGGTCATAACAAATACTTCACTCAATATTTAACTAAGAATGGCGGTCAAATCCTGGGAACGTTTGGTGTTACTGCTGACCAACAGGATTTCACTGCAGAGTTGACAAAGATTAAAGAGTTGAAACCTGAGGTTGTTTATTTTGGTGGCTTAACACCGATTGGCATTCGTATTCGTACGCAGATGGATCGTCTTGGCATTAAGGCGGTCTTTGAAGGCACCTCTGGTATTAAGTCCGATGCCTATATTGAGGGTTTGGGTAAACTTTCTGAAGGTTCTTTATCTTTTATTGAAGGTGCTCCATGGGAGAAATTGCCAGGCGGTCTTGAATTTACTGCTAAGTATGCTCAACAGAAATATCCAGATTCTCCCGAGGCTTACGGTCCATTTGCTTACACTGCGGCCAACTTGATCATGGGGGCGATTGAGAAAGCAGGCCCAAATCGTAAAAAAGTGATGGATGTACTAAACAATACGCAAAATGTCGAAACTATTATTGGTAAGGTGAGTTTTGATGATCATCGCCAAAATATTGTCCCCTTGATTTCTAAATATGTTGCTCAAGATGGCAAGTGGGTTGTTTGGGAAGACAGCTTGTATGCCAAGAAGCAGCGAAAACTTGGTCAGTAATTATTCTTAGAAATAGAAGTGAAGAGGGTGGTCATGCATGTCGTTTGATATTTTTTTGCAGTACTTGCTCAATGGCTTGATGTTGGGTGTGATTTATGCAATTGTGGCAGTTGGATTTACCCTCTACTTTGGTGTGTTAGATGTTATTAAGTTTTCACATGGCGATATTCTGATGGTGGGAGCCTTTGCTGGCCTCACCACTTATATTGGAATTGCGGGTACATTCGACTCGCCGTGGTTACAGCTATTAGCGCTAGTTCTCATTAGCCTTTCGGTTGCCGCTTTCTTGGGTGCAATCATTGCTCGTTATTTAATTTTGCCTTTGCAAAAAGCGCCCCCAATTAATACGCTACTGGTGACATTGATGTTGGGCCTTGCCTTGCGCGAATCAGTGCGTTTGTTCTATCCAAATGGTTCGAACCCAAAGCCCTTCCCAAGATTGCTACCTGTAGACGGTATTAACTTGGGCGACTTTACTTTACGTTCAGATAGCTTGATTTTGCTAGCCACCGGCATTATGACGATCGTGGCGGTGCAACGTTTGATTACCAGAAGCAAGATTGGTTTGGCGATTCGGGCAGTTGCACAAGATAGTGAAACAGCGCGCATCATGGGAATTAATTTCCGCCAGATCGTCTTAATTACCTTTATGTTAGGTTCTGCCTTGGCGGCATTAGCTGGCCTCATGAATGGTTTGTATTACAACGAGATTAATTTTAGTATGGGGCTCTTATTAGGGGTCATTGGGTTCTCCGCTGCGGTCGTCGGCGGCCTTGGTAATTTCTATGGCGCCATTGTGGGGGGATTTTTATTTGCCGCCCTGCAAACGATCGGTGCCGTTTTATTACCAGCGCTTTTGCCTGATGTACCGAGTGCCTACAAAGACGTTTTTGCCTTCACCATGATCATTATCATTATGGGATTAAAGCCAACCGGCTTGATTTCTGAAAAATCAAGCGAGCGAGTCTAAGCATGAAGTTATTAATGGGTACATTTATTTTCGGTTTGATTTACAGCATTTTGTTGCTCGGATCTGAGAATCAATTAGAGGTTGGCGCACTCGTTTTCTTGGCATTTATTGTGAGTGTCGTCGGCAAGAAAATGGGCTTGATGGTGAGTTTGGCTCGAGCGGTTAGTGAGTATCCACGTTTTCCGGCTTATGCTGCTATCGGGGGTGTTCTCATTACCGCCTTAGTGTTTCACAACTCCCATTTTGCTTTACTGATGCTGACTACGGTTTTGATCTATTCAATCGTGTGTTTAGGTCTGAATATCCAATTCGGATATGTTGGTATCGTGAACTTTGCAGGTGCTGCATTTTTTGGAATCGGAAGTTACACCGCCGCCATCCTAGCAACCCATACAGTCATACCTCACTTATTGGTATTGTTTATCGCAGCTAGCATCTCTGCATTAATTGGGTCGATTTTAATTTACCCAGTGTTAAGAACGCGTGGCCACTACGCCGCTCTGGTTACGATTGCTTTTGGCATTCTCTTTCGCAATTTCCTGGAGGTAAATGACACTCTAGGGGGTCCACAAGGTTTAAAGATTCCACCTCTCACCATCTTTGGCTGGAACTTGTCAGATGGCTTGGATATCGGTGGATTTGAATTGTCTTTTTATATGCCGTATTTGCTCATCGCATTAGTTTTGCTAGTGCTGAGTTTTCGGATTACCCGTAATCTCGAACGTTCCTGGCTCGGCTTAAGTATGGATATGGTTCGTACGGATGAGATTGCTGCCTCTACCTATGGCGTTAATATCGCCCATTGGAAAATCGTGGCATTTACTCTGGGTAACTTTATTGCTGGTATGGCAGGCGCACTCTACGGAATGATGACGGCTTATGTGGCACCTAACAACTTTACCTTTGCCGATTCATTGATCTTGGTTTCCATTGTGATTTTGGGGGGCATTGGTAATCCGTGGGGCATTATTCCTGCCGCAGCCATCGTTGTGATTCTTCCTGAAAAATTGCAGTTCATTCAGGAGTATCGTTTTCTTCTGTATGCCATCGTAGTGATCTTGATTCTATTGTTCCGTCCAGATGGCTTATTACCACGTCGTATTCGTGAGTATTTTCCTCGCAAAAAGTCGGGAGATACGCAATGAATCAGGTCATAACTCCGCTGACAAATAAAATCCTTGAAGCGCATCAACTCACAATGCGTTTTGGAGGGGTTACAGCATTAGATGCATTAGATCTGCATGTGAATGAGGGCGAGGTTCTAGGTCTTTTAGGCCCCAATGGGTCTGGCAAGACAACCTTCTTTAATGTGATCACAGGGCTTTATCACGCTAGCTCAGGAAAGGTTACTTTTCGGAACAAGGATCTGACAGGTGCCAGTGCGCAAGCGGTATATCGCGAGGCCATTACTCGCACTTTCCAGCGCTCACGCTTATCTTTGCCTTTAACCGTGTTTGACAATATAGCCATTGGCGATAATCGCCGCTTAAATACGGGTCTGATTTTTAATTTATTTCAGCGTGATCGGTTTAAGCAGGAGTATGAGAAAGTGGTGGAGCAGGTAAATACACTGCTAGTGACTTTTAATCCAAAATTAGCCAGCAAAATTTTTGAGCCTGTAGCTAGTTTGTCAATGATTGATCGCCGCCGTATTGAAATTTGTCGTGCGCTCATTAGCGAGCCTGATCTCTTGTTATTAGATGAGCCTTCTGCGGGGATGACTCATGATGAGACTGCCGAAGTGATGGATGACATCTTGCAAGTACGGGGAAAAATTAAACCCTTTACGATTGTTCTGATAGAGCATGAGATGGGATTGATACAACGAATGACTGAGCGTTGTATTGTGCTCAATTATGGTAAAAAAATCGCTGAAGGTACTTACGATGAGATTGTGAATAATCGTGAAGTGCAAGTGGCTTACTTGGGGCAGGAGTGATGATGGCCTTATTAGAAATTCAGCATATTTATACTGCTTATGATCGTATTGATGTCTTAGAGGATGTCTCGATCGAAGTTCCTAAAGGGGAAATTACCTGTATTTTGGGCGCAAATGGTGCGGGTAAATCAACCTTAATCCGTTCAATTTTGGGTTTGACTCCTGCCAATCGAGGCAGGATTATTTTTAATAGCGCCGAAATCACCAACTTGCCATCCCATCGGATTATTGAGAGAGGAATCGCTTGCGTACCAGAGGGTCGTCGGGTGTTTCCACGCATGACAGTCGATGAAAATCTCTCAGCTGGCGCCTATTTGGTGAAAGATAAGAAGGTGATTGCAGAGCGTCGCGAGCATGTTAGGCAACTTTTTCCTCGTTTAGCAGAGCGGTCAACCCAGCTTGCAGGAACGATGTCGGGTGGTGAACAAGCCATGATAGCGATTGGGCGTAGCTTGATGAGCTCCCCTGAGCTCTTAATTTTTGATGAGCCTTCTTTGGGCTTATCTCCCTTGTTTGTAAAAGAAAACTTTAAGATTATTAAAGATATCAATCAAATGGGAACTACCGTATTACTGGTTGAGCAAAACGTACGCCAAACACTGGCTATTGCCCATCATGGTTATGTGATTTCTCAGGGGCAGGTCGTAGCTCAAGGAAGTGCTATAGAGTTAGCTGAAAATGCCGAAGTTCAAGCCGCTTATTTTGGATAAATTAAATATGACTATGACTATTCCGAATCCAGTTGAACTGACTCAAGAGTTAATTCGCTTTAATACGATTAATCCGCCGGGTAACGAAGATCAAATTTGTGACTATCTTTCTAGCCTCCTCGAATCAGCGGGTTACGAATGTCGCAAAATTGAATTTGCGCCACGGCGTACTAGCTTGGTAGCCAAGATTGGCGCCTGTAGCCAAACTCAACCGAGCATTTGTTTTACGGGTCATGTGGATGTGGTCCCTCTAGGTGCACGTCATTGGACTCACGAACCTTTTGCAGGGGTGATTGAGGACGGCAAGCTGTATGGGCGAGGCTCCAGCGATATGAAGAGTGGTGTAGCCGCATTTGTGGTTGCGGCAATGCAGATGGCGCAAAAGGCAAAAGATGGTCCAGGCATTAGCTTGATTATTACTGCGGGTGAGGAAACAGGTTGCGAGGGTGCATTTCATATCGCTGCTAGTAAAGGTATTTTAGATTTTCTGGGCCCCGCAGGTTGTTTTGTAGTTGCTGAACCCACTGCTAATGAGCCCTTATTGGGTCACAAGGGTGCGTATTGGCTAAGGGCAAGGACAGAAGGAATTACAGCGCACGGATCAATGCCTGAGCGTGGAGACAATGCTTTTTATAAATTAGCCAAAGCAGCTTTAGTCCTTGAAAAATTTACATTTGATACACCAACTCATCCATTAATGGGACAGGGCACTTTGAATGTGGGTACCGCGAAAGCAGGGATTAACATTAACTCAGTTCCTGATGCAGCTGAAATGACTTTGGATATCCGTACGGTCTCTGGCCAGAGCCATTCTTACATCTATGGCTGTCTCTGTAAGGCCCTTGGCCCAGAGATAGAGTTAGATACCATTATCGATATTGAGGGTGTCTTCACGCCCGCTAACGATCCTTGGATGAGTTCAGTCTTTGAGCGCTGCACACAGATGAACGGCGTTCGCCCAGTAGATAAAACAGTCTCCTACTTTAGCGATGCATCCGCTTTAAAGCCTGTCATCGGCAATCCGCCGACAGTTATTTTGGGACCAGGTCAGCCGGAAATGGCTCACCAAACGAATGAATTTTGCTATACCCAAAAAATTATTGATGCTACCCAACTGTTTTCTAATTTAATTCTTGATTGGCAATTAACTTAGTGAGAGATATTTGATGGAAAAAAGTATTGGCCTGATTCCAGCATGCAAGTTCATTCAATCAAAAGAGCTTGACCCAAAAGTTTTGCTTACGCATTCGTTTGAATTAGCAAATAAGCTAGAGCCCCAGCTCAAATCTTTTGTGACACGATCTGATTTTGACTCTTTGTTAAAACAACTGAAATCGGGACCTCTGTCTGGCATTCCTATTGGCATTAAAGATATTATTGCTACGCTTGATTTACCGACCACAAATGGCTCTCCAATCTACAAGGGGCATATGCCAAATGAAGATGCTGAGATCGTTAAAAAAATTCGTAATCTTGGTGGAGTTATTTTTGGTAAAACAGTAACAACCCAATTTGCTTGGCGCACACCTGGCCCCACCACCAATCCTTTTAATCCGGCGCATACTCCTGGAGGTTCCTCAAGTGGGTCTGCAGCTGCTGTGGCTGCTGGAATCGTGCCATTGGCCTTAGGTACGCAGACAGTTGGATCTATTATTCGGCCTGCAGCCTTTTGTGGGGTGGTAGGTTTTAAGCCTAGCTATGGCGCAGTTTCAAAAGTAGGTGTCCACCCACTTTCATATTCCTTGGACCATATTGGCTTTTTTGCTCGCTCAGTGGATGATGTGGCGTATGCGTTTCAGCTTCTTAAAAATGACCAATCATTGCAAGCTGAAGAAATTGCTATCCCCAATTTGGAATTAAATGCTGACAACACCATTTTAGAATTCCAGTCACCCAAGATCGCCTTGCTAGAAACTCCTTTCGACGACTTATTGAGCGCTGAGCAGCAAGAGCTCATGAGTTTGGCTATTCTCAATCTGGAAAAGCATGGCGCAGTGATTAAGAAGTTGCAGCTGCCTAATGAGTATTGGGATGCCATTCAATCTTTACATCTCATTATGGAAGTTGAGGCGGCACGGATCCATAGTGAGCACATGCTCCACTCCTCTGAATTATTGTGTCCCAATATCAAAGATCTAGCAGAAAAGGGTCTAAAGCATGCTACTAAAGATTATGAGAACGCATTAATTTTGCAACAGAAATTACGTCAATCTATAGGAGATTTCTTTCAAGTGTTTGATGCGCTATTCACTGCCCCAGCAACTGGCGAAGCGCCAAAAGGTTTGGAGTGGACTGGAGATCCCATTTTTTGTGCATTGGCAAGTTTCTTAGGGACGCCATCTATTGCTGTACCAGTAGGCAAATCTAAAAATGGGCTTCCGCTTGGCATTCAGTTAATTGGGGGCTATAAAGATGACGCTAAGCTACTCAGCATCGCTAAATTCGCCGAGAATGCCTTCATTTAAATTCTTTTAATCTGAGAGTAAGAATAAATAAGGACATAAAATGAGTTATCCCACGGTAAAAGTTGCTGCTGCTCACGCTGCTCCTGTCTATATGGATAAGGGTGCCACAACCCAAAAAGCGCTTGCTATTATTGAAGAGGCCGCCAAAAATGGCGCGGAGTTAGTCGCATTTCCAGAATCGTTTATTCCAGGGTTCCCAGTTTGGACAGCTTTATGGGCGCCAATCTATAACCATGAGTGGTTTAAGCGTATGGCTGAGAATAGTATTCGCATTGATGGCCCTGAAATTGCATTGATCAGCGCAACAGCAAAACGTCTGGGGGTAATTGTCTCGCTGGGTTTTAGTGAGGCAACACCAATTAGTGTGGGCTGTCTTTGGAATTCCAACATCATTATTGGTGCTGATGGCAAGCTTTTGGTGCACCATCGAAAACTCGTTCCTACTTTTTATGAAAAGCTAGTTTGGTCATCTGGTGATGGCTTTGGTTTAAGGGTTGCTGATACGAAGATTGGTAAGATTGGCGCTCTCATTTGTGGCGAGAATACGAATCCCTTGGCGAGATATGCGTTGGCTGCGGAAGGTGAGCAAATTCATATTTCTGCTTGGCCAGCAATTTGGCCAACTCGTAAGCCAGGTGTGCAAAACTTTGATAATGTTGCTGCCAATAAAATTCGTGCAGGCGGTGTTTCCTTCGAAAATAAAGCCTTTGGAATTCTGTGTTCAGGATTTATGGATAGCGTCATGTTTGATGCTTTAAGTGCCGGAGCTGATCCCGCTGCACTTGAGGTCTTAGAAAAATCACCTAGAGCAGCAACGATGTTTCTTGACCCTACTGGGGCAGCCCTTGGCGATATGCTCCAAAAAGAGGAAGGGATTGCATATGCCAGCTTTAATCTTAATGACTGTGTTGAGCCAAAACAGTTTCACGATATTGTCGGTTATTACAATCGCTTTGATGTCTTTGACGTCAGTATTAATCGACGTCGCATTACCCCAGCAACATTTATTGACGATATTGGCTACTCACTGGATTCACCCGAGGCGGTGACTGCTGCCGAGGCAATTATTAAAAGACAGCAATAGAGCCTAGGTATGAAGTGGTTTGATTTATTCTACTTAAATGCAAGCCATCTTAAATTAGCATTGCGTCTTGATCGCTACCAATATCATTTTCTAAATTCAGGTATCCTGGCTATTGGCGGGATTATCCCGATTATTTGCGGTCTTTACTTGCATGAATTAAGTTATAGCGTCAGTGCATTCATTGGGGCCTTACTGGTAGGGGTATACAACCCCGATGAGCCCCATCCTATTCTCATTAAAACTTTAGTGGGCACTCTTATTGGAGTAAGTGCTGGCGCAATCATTGGCTTATTAGTATCCGGCTCTTATCTATGGATTATTTTTTCATCGATAGGTGTGGCTGCGATCTGCGGCTATATTGGCGTCTTAGGACCCCATGCTGCTGTTATCGGAATATTAACCCTAGTGTCATTTTGTGTCTTTGCTGGAAAGCAGCCAATGACCAATATGGAACAAGTTTGGCACATGCTCTCTTTAATAGCAGGGGGTGTCTTGCAGTTAGTGATTGCACTACTAGCATCAAATCCTAAAACTTTTAAACCCTTACGCAGAAAGTTAAGTAATTGCTTTTGTATGCTGGGCAGTGCAGCTCAAGCAAAGCCCCTTAATTTGTTATTACCAACTTTTATCACCCCTTTATTTCAGGTAAATAATGACATTCCATTTAGTGGTGCAGCCGGAAAAACGGCAAAGTGGTTACATGAGCTAGCTGATGACTGTGACCTCGTTAGACTCAATTTAATTGAACTGTCCTACCAAATCGAAGTCGAAATAGATCCTAATAAAAAATTGCTATTAGAGGACTATTGCTGCTTTGTAGGCCAAAAATTGATAGCTTTAGGTAAGACAATCTCAGATCCAAAGTATCTCGCGTCTGTCGAGCAGATTAATAAAGCACCCAGTCTTAACAATAAGAATGAATCTCTCCAGGCTTATGCTGAATATCTTGAGATTGAACGGGTACTGCAGAGAATCTACACGCAATTAAATCGACCTTTCCCAGTAGGCAAGCATTGTCAGATAGCAAAACCATTGAGTCAGGATATTCATCCTTTTGAGGTAATGAAAGAGAAATTGACGATAGATAATATTTTTTTTCGTCATGCATTAAAGCTAGCCATCATCATCCCAATAGCTTGGGTGCTAGGCTTTTTCTTACTAGGTGATAATCAATTTTGGGTGCCGTTAACGATAGCCTGGATCACTAAACCAGATTATGTAGGCACTGTACCCCGAATTCTGGCAAGGGTCTTAGGCACAATATTGGGCGTTGCTTTAGTAGTGCTGATACTTGCAGCGCTTCATCCCAGTCAGTGGACTATAGTGGCACTTTGCTTTCTCGCAATTTTCACAATTTATACTTATTTATTCGTTAACTACGCTATTGCGGTTTCATTTATTACAGTAGTAGTTTTATTTTTACTTGAAATCATTCAGCCACAGAATGAATATGCTGTTATTGAAGAGAGAGTATTTGCTACCTTACTTGGCGGAATCTTGGCTTTGATTGCTACCAATATTAAACCAATCTTTATTAGTGGAAAAATCATACCCAGCTTTCTGCATTTGCTAAATACCTGTAAAAATTATGTAGCCTTAGCTGTTTCTGACCCCAAAAATATTCTTGATCATACGCGTGCGGTTAAAGCAGCACGTATAGAAACGATGGCAATCATTGAGAACGCCAAATCTGAACCGGATCAAATAAAAATACTCAGTAATGAAACCGCTGAAAAAGTATTACTTTCAATCTTGGAAGGCATGTTTACTGTCATGAGCATCCAAACTAAGGCCCTTATGACAGGATCTCAATCGGAAATTGAGGCACATTTCCAAGATATTGAAGATGCACTGGATCTGTTGATTAATAGGTTTAATGGTCTGGCCAAAGGAATCGTGGTTGAAGATAATGGCGCCATGGAGCAGTTAGAAATAAAATCAAATAATCGCGCCATTGCATCTATTCGTAGAGCCTATAGCTATTTAGAGATTCGCACAGGATAGTGATCATGCGAACCCCATTAGATAGTGAATCAATGATACCCATTCTATATTCCTACCGTAGATGTCCCTATGCCATGAGGGCGCGGATGGCATTGCAATATGCAGGCATTCAAGTTGAGCACAGAGAAATTGCCTTAAATAATAAGCCGCACTCTATGCTGCTAGCATCACCCAAAGGAACCGTACCAGTATTGTGCGTTGCTGGCCTCATCCTTGATGAAAGTTTAGATATCATGCATTGGGCATTAAGGAAGTCTGATCCAGATGATTGGGCGGTGGTGGATGAGACTATCTCCCAGGCTTGGATGATAAAAAATGATGGACCATTTAAAGCGCTGTTAGACCAATACAAATATCCCAATCGCTATCCAAATCTTAATCAAGCGGAAGTTCTGAACGCTGCAAAAGAACTGATGCTAAAACCTATGGAGACTGCTTTGCAGTCTAGCGAGTATTTATTGGGAAATAAAATGACTTGGGTAGATGTGGCTATCTTTCCATTTATTAGGCAGTTTTCTATGGTCAATCAAGAACAGTTTGAGAAATTACCGTTTGCCTTGACTAAACAATGGCTAAATCAACATATTAAATCTGAGCTATTTAATTCAGTCATGCATCAATATCCAAACTGGATAGATTGAGTAGCAAGCTCGCAAAATGTTCGAGTTATGTATGTTGTGTTGCACCATATTTAACTCCATCACCTAAAAAAGCTCACCTAGGTATTGCGGTCAATGCTATTGGGCCTGGTCTGGTAGATTGACTCGATTTAAAAAATGTGTAATATATTACACAATTTATGCTATAGTATATTCATGAACTTACGCGAAATCGGTCTCAAAGTTGGGCAGCGCCGTACTGATCTGGGCTTATCCCAAGAACGGTTGGCAAAGCTTTGCGGTCTTTCAAGGTCGACCATCCATCATCTAGAGAAGGGTAGCTTGAATGATTTGGGCGCAGCTAAATTACTGTCTTTGCTATCGTTGTTAGGTTTGGATGTGATTACCCAAGAGCATCATAAAAAGCGCCATGGCCTGGATATGGCAAGTAAGACGGCAAGTGTGAGCTACAGGACAAAGCTACAAAGTAGTGACTTATCACGTTCATTGGCATGTGGAGAGTTGCCTGAGAAAATTTATCCTCATGTAGCATCTTTATTAGACGAAGCGCCATTAGAAATTATTGTGTCTGCGGTTGAGGAAGCAGCGAAGATTAACCACGTAGCACCTAAAGTCATTTGGAAAAATATTGATCGGTGGGCGCATGAGATGCATTCACCAAGATCAGCTTGGGCTTAATTCATGAATAAAATTATTGAGCATGAACTTCCTGAAGGTGTGTGGAAAGATTTGCTGCCCCATGCCCTATCGATTATTGCAGATATAAGGAAACACGGAACGTCTGATCCATTCTGGACTTTTGGCGGGGGCACAGTGTTGATGTTTCGCTATCAGCATCGCCTTAGTAAAGACATTGATATCT
Organism: uncultured beta proteobacterium; assembly: GCA_903845455.1. GTDB lineage: Bacteria > Pseudomonadota > Gammaproteobacteria > Burkholderiales > Burkholderiaceae > Polynucleobacter. The sequence goes on from CAIMXN010000020.1 coordinate 16,666, forward strand.
TTGTCCCAGATCCTCAGTATCTAGGGTTTGTTACTCCGCGCTTAAGCGATGTAGCTGCAGCGGTAAGTACGGACTATGTTGAAGATCAATGCTCTTACGTTAAGTTAATTCGCCCAGAAGGGGAGATCGACTTTGTGGCTTCCCCAAACCTAACTGAATTCCCTTTTGAGATATGGAATATTGGCGGGCAGCATATTCGGGTAGAAACTGCTACAGAGATTGTGGCAAAGAAATTATGGCATCGAGGCGACAGGACAACTGCTCGTGATTTATTTGATCTGTCTTTAGTTATTGAGCGCGAACCTGAAGCCTTAGGAAAGGCAGCTAAGTTCTTGCGGAAGAATGCTGAGCCATTTATTAGTCAGATGACTAGCAGGGCGCCAGTATTAAAAGCACAGTTTGCTGAAATTGATGTATTAAATTACAGGCCAAGCTATGACGAGGCAGCGCAGAGGGCAACTACATTCCTGGGGTCACTTAAGTAAGGTTTGATCACTTAATCTGCTTTATTTCGAAGTACGTCTGTACCTGGCTAGAAGTAAGTGTCATCAGCATCATAGCGTGACATAACGTTGCTTTGTTTCTTCTACTAATTGCGCAATACTCTTTTTACCAGAAATGTAATCAGTGAAGTTTTGCTCTAACTGCTTAGTTAGAACAATGCCTTCAATCCGAGCAGAGGCCACAGCGTTAGCAACGTTGTGTTGGCGTACCTGAGATGGGGTGGCAAACTTTATCGGTATAACTCCATTTTAGTGGATTTAAGATTGATCCCATAATGATGCAATACTCAGAAAACAGGTTTAGTAGAACTGTTGTACTGATTATTTCAGGCAATAAAAAAGCCCCGCAGAGCGAGGCTTAGTAACGCTGGTGGGTCGGGCGAGATTCGAACTCGCGACCAACGGATTAAAAGATAAAATAGACTTAAAAAACCTATATAAATCAAGACTAAAATTCTGGTGTGTAGCAAAGTGTGTAGTGAGCTTCTTGTTTTATTTGATTACAATTTTATTGCTCTCTATTGGCAGGGTGTTACATAAAATAATTGTTCATTAGTTAGCTAATGCTCATACAAGCCACCAATTATGAATTAGCTTGCGCAATGTAAGCTTTAATAAAAAAGCCATCAATAGGCTCACCAACTTCTGGTTTTACAAACATAAAGTTGGCATCACCTATCAAATACTCTTCTTCAATGCCTTTTAGGGTTGCTTTATCTAATTGATTTGGATTACGCAACATATTCCCAAGATTGTCTGCCGTCATATCAAAACTAAAAATGTTTCTACAAGAAATTTCATCAAAATTTCCAGCTACACATATCTTCCAAGCATCTTCGTAGCTTAGATCTTCTATGTTTTTATGTTCAATGGCATAAAAAACAATGACACTTTTGGCATTATCTGTACCAATCTTTTCATTCATTATTATGATCCTATTAAGCTAATGACTAATTTTTGAATTAACGCCTGTTAAGTTTCTCATTACTAGAACTGTTTTGACAATCTATTTAAGCTAATTCAACAGCCTTACGCTTCATATCATCGTTTACATCAATGTAAGCCTGCGTTGTACTGATGTTCTTATGTCCAGCTAAGCTCATCAGTACACGCACCCCAACACCTTTAGTGGCTAAGTTAGTAATGAATGTGCGTCTGCCACTATGTGAGCTAGCTCCATCAATTCCAGCTCGTTTATATAGGTAATGGAAGAACTGGGTAAGTGTATTTGCTGTAAACCCATCGCTAGTGCGCTTTTGACTATAAAAAAACTTAAGTGCTGGATTAATAGTGGCATTACTCATTAAGCGTGTGTATAACTCCAACTCTTTGCGTAGCTTATCGCTCACAAAAACAACCCTAGCTTCATTGCCCTTTGTCTGCTCTGCGCTTAAGCGTATCTCATTGCGTATATTGCCTTCTGCGTCTAATACATCGCTATTACGCAAACTAGCCACTTCACCTACACGCATACCACTTAAGTGCGTAGTCATTAGTAGCGCACGATTGCGTACGCTGTGCTTGCGTGTAGCTGTGTAATCTAAAACTCTGCGTAGTTCTTGCTGTGTAAGTGTTTTTGC
>CAIMXN010000021.1 GCA_903845455.1 uncultured beta proteobacterium
CTGATAAACATCATATTCAATCCCTAAATTTGGCGCACCGACTTGATCTACTATTGCAGCAGCCTGATCTGTACGCAGCAAAAAGAACCCAGGAAAATCCACTGGATTTAAGGGTTCAATCACAATATTTATTCCATAAGCTCGAGCCTTCATACAGCAGTATGTCAGGTTATCCACATAGGTTTTATGGAGATCACCCAAACTAACACCAGGCTCTGAAATTCCTGCTAAACAGTTGATGGTAGTACAACTAAGCGCCTTGGCGTAATCAAGCGCAATATCTACAGATTCGCGAAACTCATTCATTCGTGAAGGCTGACAGGCAAGACCACGATCACCCTTCTCGCGATTTCCTGCTGGCATATTAAAAAGTACTTGCTTTAACTCTAACTCCTGAAGAAGTTCAGCAAGCTGCTCTTTTGGATAAGCATAAGGGGACATATATTCAACCCCCTTAAACCCATATTGTGCAGCCAATTTAAATCGATCAATAAAGTCAACTTCATTAAATAGCATAGATAAGTTTGCAGCGAATTTATACATTCTTATTCTGGAGCCACATTATTAGCTTTGATAATCTGCCCCCAGCGAGCTCGATCTTCTTTTGCTAGATCTGTAAATTGCTTTGGTGTTCCACTTGTGGCTTGGCCACCGATAGATGTAATTTTTGAAAGTACAGCAGGGTCAGTTAGTGCTTTATTTAACGAGGCATTCAATTTATTTAGTACCTCTGGAGAAATACCTGCCGGCGCAATAATTCCCCACCAAGAATTAGTCACAAAGTTTGGTAATCCAGACTCCACCATCGTCGGCGTATCCTTCAGGGCTGGGAAACGTTTTGCACTGGTTACAGCCAAAGCACGCAAACGACCATCCTGAACAAAGGGCAATGAAGTGGTCATTTGATCAAACATCATGTCTACCTGACCACCTACCAAATCGATTAGCGCAGGACCGGTTCCCTTGTAAGGAATAATGGTTAACTGAACATCCGCCTTAGATTCAAACAATTTTGCATTTAATAGATGCATGGTCGCCCCAGATGCTGCATTAAGACTCCCCCGCTTTTTTGCCAACTCAATTAATTCTTTTACATTTTTTACTGGTAAATCTTTATTCACTACCAAAATATTGGGTGCAGTAGCAGCCAAACCCACCTCAATAAACGCCTTATCAGGGTCATAAGGTATGTTTCCAGCATATAACGATGGATTAATTGAAACTGTACTAGTAGTGCAGAATAGGATTGTGTAGCCGTCTGGCGGGGACTTAGCAAGCATATCCATCCCAATTAAACCATTAGCACCACCCTTATTTTCGATGATGACCTGCTGACCTAAATTTTCTGAAAGTTTTTGTGCGATGACACGCGCAAGAATATCAGTTGAACCTCCTACAGAAAACGGAATGATCATCTTAATCGGTTTATTTGGATAAGTCTGAGCCAATGTCGCACCAGAAAAAGCAAGCGAATTAAGAATAAAACTGATTAGTAGTAAAAGTTTTTTCATTATTTAAACCTTTCTGGCTTACTCATCACACACACGATTATCAACTGCGCTAGCAAAATTTAGGACTTGTCTTGCACATAATGCCGGCTTGATATAGTGAATCATATGGTAAGGAGTGGGTAAATGTACAAACCTTAAATTTTTAACGTGCTTCACAAAAGTCTGCTTTTGTTCATCATTGGCAATTGCTCCACCAGTTGGATACAAGCATAAGACGGGTGCAGTAATTTTTTCGAGATACGGTGTCACGTTTCCATCAAGTGCAAATTGGCCCATATGCACTAGAAGATCCATGCCTGCTTCGGATACCTTTTTTGTATACCAGTCAGTAAACTCCCTGGGCATATCAGGTGGGAAGCGAGTGCTATTGTTCGTGGCAACCATCCAAGCCTCAACACCCATCTTTTTGATCGCTTCTGGCCAGGACTCATGTCCACAAGCGTAGCCCTTGCGTGCAATATCACTAATAAATGCTGGGGCAGAAATCAATGACAGTGAACGAATCATATTCGGATAAGTTCCAGCAAATGCAATCCCAACAATTCCGCCAATTGATTCACCACAATAGTGAACTGGAGCATCACCCAAGTCAGCAATCACTGCTCGCAAGTCCTCAACATAATTTGCAGGGGTAAGTCCCTTGCTGAGATCAAAATCCTTGCCCGATCGACCGAGCCCCCTTAAATCTGGACGAACTACTTTGAAAAATCGAGAGAGGTATGGCACCCACTGAAACCAAAATTCAGATGTCCTACCATAACCATGTTGCAAGATCAGGGTTGGTGCATTACTCCATGGATCGGTGAAATCGTCAACCTGATAATACAAATCTGGCTTATTGTCTCTTTTAATGATTGGCATATATAAATACTCTTTTTTATAAGATCGTTACATCATAATCCAATCCTCAGGTGCTCAAATAAGACAATCTAGAGATATTTTGATTGCGATTTCCTGTGGCGAAGATTGCATAATTAAATGGGTAGTAAACTATATTTTTAAGTCATCCAATCGAGATAATTGATCTACTATAAAAGCTGTTTAATTACTCTTAACCACCATACTGGGGAGTCTTGATGAAACGCAGAATTTTTATACGCAACCTTGCAGCTCTGTCTTGCCTCTCTATACCTCATTTAAAAGCATTGGCCGCATCAAATAATGTCAGCCTAAACGTCAAAGTCTTTCCTGGCGCACAAAACCTGCCACTCTGGGTTGGATTAGAGAAAATGTTTTTTGCGAACGCCGGCTTAAACCTGAACGTCGCTTACACCGTCAATTCAGATGAATTGCGAGCTGATCTAGAAAATGGAAAAGTTGATATCGCGCATGCAGCGGTTGATAACTCTGTAGCTATCCAACAAATGACCGGAAAACCTTCAGTCATTTTGATGGGCGGTGATTCCAGCATGAATCAACTAGTTGTTCAGCCTGAAATTAAGACGGCAGCAGATATGAGGGGGAAGGTTCTGATCGTAGATGCCCCCAATACCGCATACGCTCTACAGGCCATGAAAGCTCTGTCTCTGGCGGGAGTTAAGCCAGGTGAATATAGCCTCAAAGTCATTGGTGGTACAGCCTTCCGCTACAAGGCAATGCAAAATAATAAAGAGTATTCAGCCTCAACCTTAAACCCCCCATTTTCTATTCAAGCTTTAGATTCAAATATGAATAGTCTCGGATGGCTGGTTGATCTAGTAGGTCCTTATCAAGCATCTGGCATGTTTGCAATGAGACCCTTTATCGATGCAAATGGTAAAACCATTGAAAAATATATTGCCGCATGGATACGCTCACTTCGCTGGGGCTTAGACAAGAATAATAAGCAAGAGGTGATTAGTCTTTTACAAAAGCGATTGAATTTAGATTTGGATACGGTCGAAAAAAGTTATGCTATTTTGACAAATCCGAAAATTGGCCTTGCAGTAGATGCGCAATTCTCCGTGCCAGGCTTTCAAAACTTATTAGAAATTCGGCAAGAATTTGAAAAGACTCCACCGCTAAATGCCAATCAATTTATTGATCTGAGCTATTACAAAAACGCCCTCGCAACATTATAGAAATAAGTCATTCCTGGCCAGACTTTAATAGAGTACAAAGTAATTTACTCTTTCGGAGTTTCTACTGAGTCACTTGGTAATGGCTGGCCATACTTCATCTAGCGAAAATGGAAACAGATTTTGTATTGAAATAAGCTTCTATTGCCTCATACCCGCTCAGATCCATACCCAGAGTCATTGATCCCACCAAAAGGTATTCAGGCCATGCTGCAGCCTGTTGATTGATCCACAGCATACCGACCTGCAAGCCTTGAGACAATTTGTGTGAATTTTTTAAGGATTGAGTAAAGACATATCCGCCAAGTCCAAAAGGCAATCTATTCGCCTCAGCAATAGCCTCATCTAAGGTTTTAAAAGTCCTGATTCCCAACATCAGACCAATCACCCCAATGGAACCTGCTCTTGGTCTGATAATGCGCCTATAGCTATTGGTTATCACCCTTACACCAGGTGCGATATCTACGAGTGCATTGACTGCTCTCGAAAGTACCTAAGATATGGTGAATATGGTGGCTACTATGTCAATGAGCGAATCAGGCCACTCAATCCAGCATTCATCATAAAGAGCTAGCCACCCCGCGATGGCTAGCATCAGTTAAAAATTTATTTTTCTGGCTTGAAGTTACTATCCAAGAACTCTTGAACACCGGCAAACATCAACATGCGATTTTTTTCCATGATGATGGTGTGAGTACCTTCACTGATTTGGAGCATTTCCTTGTATGGCGTATTTTCTAGCTTAGTAAAGTATTCATACATCATGTAACTGGGTAGATCCGCATCCCACTCGGCATGCACTAACATCACTGGCACCTTAATATCTTTTGGCTCATATACCGGTTTTCCGGCAGTCCAATAATCGCGCGCATCTTGCACTGTGCCATTGGGGGCCCTTAACTTCTTTGGATTTTGTGTTTTACCCCAAGGGTCAGTATCGAAAGTGGCATTAGCCCATTTCTCAAACCAACCCTCTGGAATCAAACTAGCTTTTGCATGTTCCGGAACACCAGTTAACCAACGGTTTTTAGCATCAGCGACTGAAGCCACTCGATATGCGCCTAATGGGCCACCTTTATCAGTCAACGGCGCACCACCCTGACGTAACCACTGAGGGGCGTACAAGACTAGCTTGTTCACTTTTTCATTATGTTCAGTAGTGTATTTACCCATGATAGTTGTGCCCCACGACCAACCCAGTAAATTCATCTTCTGAATATTGCGCTTTTTCAAGATATAGTCGACTGTACTAGAAACATCACTCACAGCAACATCCGTACGAACCAGGGGTGCGTTTTGTTCTGCAGGCTGATCCATTTCAGGTGGACGAGTTGATTTTCCATAGCCGCGTAAGTCAACCAACCAAACGTCATAACCTCTTGCTGCCATGTACTCCATCCAAGAAGTGCCTCCAAGAGATAGGTCAAAGGCAGTTTCTGCTGGGTAAGTTGAGCCATGCACATATAGCAATGTTTTTTCTGCCGAAAATTTCTTCATGCTAGCTAAATGCTTATTACGCACATAAAGAGAAATGCCGGGCGTATCGCTTTGCACCATGTATTCATTCATTTGGATTTTTCCGGCAGCAAATACCTGACCGATTCCAGCGAAAGAAATTAGTAAGGCAAATACTTTACAAGTCATTTTCATTTGGTCTCCATATGAGTTAAAACTCATTTTTATTGTGTTCTCATAAATTCTACTGATTGCTAAGCCTTAGTATCACCTAAAAAAGGGACATCCCATCAGATGAGGCTACAAGAAACTAAACATTGTCCTTCTCACATTAGAAAAATGCGGTCTGACCTTGTCACTCCATGCGGTATTCCTAACTTTCAACCATGACCCACAACTCTGCACCTCAGTTGATACAAGGTCATAGAAAGAAAATGAATATGGCGCATGATCCAAATTGATAGAGCGAGTGGTATCAACACATCCAGGCACACTAGCCAAACCCAGTAGATGCTCATTGTCATACCAAGCAAATACCTCCCGTTCCCACCCTAGCTCAAAATCCATTTCGACTGTATAACGATTTTGTGGAAGCTCTGCACTAGAAAAACCTTTAATTGAATTGACAAACACAATACGGCTCAACTCAAACGCATCTAAGAGACTAGCAAGCTCACCCAAGAAAGTATTAGCATCAACTGGAGCAATCTTGCAGGGGTTCTTCAAATAAAAATACCCATAGAGATTATTCGATTGACTACTATAGGTCACAACTACTTTCGCAAATTCACCTTGCTTTGCCAGTCTTAGTGCACTCGCAATGCCAGAGACATTCTTGGATCCACTTTTTGGCGTAGCTCTCAACAGCAATAAGTTAATAGCTTGATCACCCATTTAGTGACCTATATGAAGTGCATTCAATAATCTTGACACCATGTTGTAAGCAGAGATTGTGGTGACCAATTCTAGAATTTCCTGGTCATTAAAATGCGGCTTTACTTGATCAAAAAGACTGTCAGGAACTTGAATTTCCTTAGTCATCACATCAGTCAGTTGTAGTATTAATCGCTCTTGCTCATCGAATAACTGATTGATTGAGGGATTCCTCAGTGCATCAATCTTTTTTTGACTCATGCCAGCCTTGATGGCGTGGGGAACATGCGCATCAAACTCATAGTCTGCTTTATTTAAAATGGCCACTCGTAAAATAATCATCTCTCTAATTGCGGGAGATAAGGAATTACGGTTACGAATAGCGGTTAGCAGAGCCTCCCAGCCGCGTGCAATCTCCGGGGCATTCAAAAGTATTTGATACAGCGGCGAAATACGCCCCCGCTCAGCAAGAATCTTGGCCTCTAATGGCGCTAACTCAGTATTGCTACCAGGCGTGATTGGCGATATACGAGTATTCATAATTATTCAGGTGAAATTTTCTTAGTCTTGATTAGCTGTGTCCACTTGGCAATATCTTTTTTCAATATGGCGCTAAGTTCCTCTGGACTAGATCCCACAGGCTCACTTCCAGATTGCGTCAATTTAGAATTTAAAGGATCTTGCTTGACCACTCTTTTGATAGAGGCGCTAAGGCGATCAATGTCCGACTTTGGTGTGCCGGCCTTAACAAAAACTGCATACCAATTATTAGTATCTACGCCCTTAATGCCCATCTCATTAAACGTTTTGACATCCGGTATGGCGCTATTACGTTTATCGGCAGCAAGCCCAATTGGCTTTAGCTTACCACTCCGAATATAGCCAATCAGCCCTGGAATATCGCCAAAGAAACCATCCACGTGACCGGCCATGACATCAGTAATTGCTGGCGCAGCACCTTTATATGGCACATGCAAAATCTTGACATTGGCGGAATCATTTAACTGTTCTAGCGCTAAGTGAGGAACACTACCAGTACCAGATGAGCCCATAGTCAGATCACTCTTCTTGGCTAAAGCAATAAATTCAGTGGCATTATTTGCGGGGCTGGCTGGATTCACCACGAGCACTTCAACGTTATTAGCAACCAAAGAAACAGCCGCTAAATCTTTAATCGAGTTATAGGCTAGCTTTTCATAAAGACCTGGATTGATTGCTACCGCTCCTGCACTAGTAAACCAGATAGTTTTTCCATCAGCTGGATTGGCTGCTAGGTATTCAGCGGCAATTGCCCCATTACCGCCCGGCTTATTTTCAATAACGATTTGCGCATTTAAATCTTTTCCCAAAGGCTCAACAAGGGAGCGCGCCATCGAATCCACTGGGCCCCCAGGCGGAAAGGCAACAATCATCTTAATCACATTTGACTGTGCTTGTGCTGCAGTAATAGATAAACAACACAAAACTCCCAATAAAAAATTTTTCATTTCCAATCCCCTAATCGCAACGCGCAGACATCCCACCATCAACAATAATCTCTGTCCCCGTAATAAAGCGAGACTCATCTGAAGCTAAAAATAATGCGGCATTGGCTGTATCCCGGCCATCACCCATAAATGGTAGCGGAATACGTGCCTGCCGCTGCTGTAATAGTAGCTCCACATCACCACCAACACGCTGCTTAGCTAAACGGGTCTCAACCATCGGTGTATGCAACTGACCTGGAACGACAGTATTAACACGGATATTTTGCTTTGCATATTGAACGGCAAGGACTCTTGAAAATTGAATGACGCCTGCTTTAGTAGCAGCATAAGCAATTTGTGCAGATCCAGTCCAACGAATACCCGAAGTGGATGCCAAATTAATAATCGAGCCAGATTCTTTTCGAATCATCTCAGGCAATGCATACTTGCAGGTCATAAAAACACTTTTCAGATTGAAATCGACTTGGGCGTCCCATATCTCTTCAGTCATTTCTATTGGGCCACCCTTTGCAGAGCCCCCAACAATATTTACCAAAACATCTAGAGTTCCAAACACTTTAATGCAAGATTGGATGCTTTCTTCTATAGAGCCTGACTGAGTGACATCTAAGATGCCAACTTGAATATTCTTTTTAAATTCACCAGCCAAATGCAAAGTTTCGTCTAAGCGCGCTAAGTCAATGTCCGTAGCAAATACTTTTGCACCCTCTTGAGCAAAGCGCACAGCAGTTGCACGTCCATTACCCCAGCCAGACCCAACTGAGCCTGCTCCAGTGATAAAAGCTACCTTCCCCTCTAAGCGTCCAGTCATTATTGAGTCCGTTTATATTTTTTATACAAAGTGATAAAAATTTTCGGGGTTGCTAACCATAAGCTTCTGAATCTTTTCCTGGCTATCAGCAATCCGAGGAATCAAATCAATTAAATTCCCATCATCTGGTATGTGGTGGTGATTTGGATGAGGCCAATCAGTTCCCCATACACATTTTTCTGTAAATCGATCAACCAAAAGCTTTGCCAAAGCCACGCCATCGTTATAAGGATGCACCTTTGAAATACGATCGATACCACTCACCTTTACATGGAAGCGAGGATCATCCAACAAGCGCAGAAGACCCTGAAAATCAGCATGATCAATACCCAGAGAGGCATTTACCCTCCCAATATGATCAATCATCACAGGAACTGCTGACTGCTTTAACAAGGGGGTTAGTGAGTGTACTAAATCACTAAAGAAATGTACCTGCAAGTGCCACCCGAATGGCTCCATCCGCTTGGTTAAAGCTAGGATATCTTCAATGGAGTCACTATTCTTGAGGTGTGCCATAAAGTTAAATCGAATCGCTCGAAAACCCTGCCGATCCATCTTGGCAATCTGCTCGGTAGTCGTACTGGCTGGCGCTAAAGCTATACCAAGGTAGGAGCCTTTACGCGCCTGCATGGCATCTATTACAACTGAGTTATCAAATCCATGTAGTGCGGTTTGCACAATCACGCAACGCTCTATTCCCAAAAAATCATGTAAAGCAAAAAGCTGGTCCTTACCAGCATCTACTGGAGTAAATGATCTACTCTCTGAATACGGAAATTGATCAGATGGTCCAAAAATATGGCAATGGGCATCGCAAGATTTAGGCGGTAGCTTAAACGTAGGTTTACGTGGCGAACTAAGATAGGTCTGTATCAAATCACTCATGTCTCTAGATCATTTTCTTTTTAATATAACTACCATTTGAATTCTACTTACTCGTCTTTCATATTGGCACTCTTAACGATTGGCTGAAGATGCTTTCTTTCTTCAGTTAAGAATTTAATAAAGTCAGCCTGAGAACCAGGTGCAAGCTTACTCATGATCTACTCGCCTGATCCCAAGAATGGATTCTTATTTATAGTTTTACCATGAACTGCTAACAGCTTAATATTAGTTATATAGTAAATCATTCGACAGAATTAAGCCCAAAAGAGCAGCCACCCAAAGACAAACCCTCGCTATTTCTAGCGAGGGCCTCAAGGATAAATCTTGCATATGCTACTTACTGAGCTTGGAAGACAAATTTGCCCCCAACCATCGTAGCCAAAGGCTTGATGTCCTTAATTTTTTCAGCAGACACTATCAGATAATCACGATCTAAGACCAATAAGTCCGCGTACTTTCCAGGCTGTATAGACCCTAGATTGTCTTCCTGAAATAAAAAATACGCATTACTACGGGTGTGTGCAATCAAAGCTTCTTCACGCGTAATATTCTGGTGATTGACCTTCTTGCCATTAATCATGCGACCTGTAGTAGCGAAGTACAAGGAGTAGAAGGGATTTGAGGTGGTCACAGCAGTTGCATCGGAACCTAGACCCCAAATAATCCCGCTATCTTGAACGCGTCTGAAGGGCGGCATATCCCAAGCACCCTCACCATGAACCTGATGCATCAATCCACCTTGGATCAAAGGTCGACTATGCAAGCCAGCATACATACCCAGTTTTTGCATACGACGTAACTCTTGTAAAGTCACTTGATCTAAATGAGAAAAGACCCAGCGATAACCTTTGATAGGCCTCCTTTTATTTAGAGCTTCATATTCATCCAAGAGCGCATCGATCGCATTAGACATTTCAACGTGGTTATTCAGCATTAAACCTCTCTCTGCGAGAGCGTCAATAATGCGTCGAACTTGCTCAAGATCTTCACTGCGAACCTGAAAATCGTTGCGAGTCAAACTTGTAGTAAATGGTGCATAAGTAGTCTCACCCCACCCAATATTGCTGAAATAATCACCACCCTGAAAAGGCTTTTGCTGAGCAATTTCTGCAACTACGGTATCGACTTCAGGAATTGTCATTGGTTGACGAATCGTCGACCAAAAAACCCTGGCATTTAACTTCTGCTCATTCGCTAGTTGCTCGTAGGGCAGATAGTGCTTATCAGTCATGCCACGGCCACCTGCGTCATACCAAGCCGTTATACCCATAGAATTAATTTCAGCAACGACCTTGAGTACATTACTGCGCCATTCTGTAGGATTGGGTAATGGTAACTTTGCTGCAATAAATGCTACACCGCCAGCACCATCAATCACACCAGTTAATTTCCCATCGCTACCCTTTAAGATTTTTCCACCGCGTGGATCCAGTGTTGACTCTGTTAGCTTCAATTCTTTTAGGGCTGCACTATTGAGAAAGCTGCGCCAATACACTTCCTGAATGACTACTGGATTATTTGGCGCAATTTGATCTAACTCTGCCAATGGGAATCCGCGAGCATCATCCATAAATTGATCGCTAGACCATCCACCAATCGTGATAATCCACTCCCCCGGATGGGACTGCTTCACTCGTTCACGAATCATCGCAATCGCTTGTTTACGAGACGTGACATTATCTAGCCGTAGCTCATCGTGCTCTGGTGCACGTACAAAATGGGCATGGTTATCAATTAAACCTGGAATGACTGTTTTACGATGCAGATCCATCATCTTGGTATCTGGCCCACGGAGCTCTTTAATGTCGGCATTACTACCAACCTTCAGAATGCGCTCTCCTTTAATAGCAATCGCTTGTGCTATTTGAAATTGATCATTCACTGTGATGACTTTGCCATTAAACAAAATCTGATCGGCTAGCTCAGCCGCAAAATTAGGGCCGCTGACTAGCAAGCTCAAACCCAAAGCGCTCATACGGATGATTTTTTTAATCATGATTTCTGTATCCCCATAAAACATCATTTGTGATGTTGAGTTGTTTGTTCGAGTCTCTATGTACCCTAGTAATCATCCGTAGAATATACTTAAATTAATTAATTTATGATGGGCCAACATAGCAATTACACTGAGACTCTAAAAACACTTAGCCGATAGTCAAATATTATTTGCAATGCAGCATTTATCAGGAGATATTATGAAAATCAGAGCTTATATAACCAGCATAATAGGTAGCCTACTAGCCTGGTATTCATTAGGAGCAAGCGCGTTGGACAATCAGCAAATTCAAGTTACCGCCTCCGTCGCCTTTAAAGCGCCCTACTTAGAAATGGTCCAGGACTTTGAGAAGCAGACAGGAATCAAGGTCAATACTAATTGGCTACCAACAGTTGAGATTGTGGAGCTAATTAAAAAAGGTGAGGCAGGGGATTTAGTGATTCTGTCCACCACCAATATTGATGACCTCAGCAAAAAAGGATATTTAATCGCTGGCAGCAGAATTGATTACGTCAATTCTGGCATTGGTATTGGTATTCGTAAAAATACCCCGAAGCCAAACATTAAAACGCAAGCAGATTTAAAAAATACTTTACTCAGTGCAAACACGATCGCTTACTCTACTGGTCCAAGCGGTGTTTATCTAAGTAAATTATTTGAAAATATGGGGGTAGCAGAACAAATTCGCTCTAAACTTAAAATCATTCAGGGGGAGCCAGTAGGGGCGGTAGTACTTCGAGGTGAGGCAGATATTGGCTTCCAACAAATTCCTGAAATTCTTTCCGTACCAGAGATCGAATACCTCGGACCGCTACCACTAGAAGTTCAATACATCACTACTTTTGCATTTGCCATTCCAAGCAATAAAAGCAATAGTAAAGCTGTGCAAGCATGGATTAGCCATCTGAAATCACCGAAGGCAATTCCCACTATTGAGCGCTACGGACTAAATCCTAGTCCGTAATCATCCTTAGGTCTTCTATTGCTTTTTGGAAGCCTCGATTAAGCGCAGCTCCCAAGGAATAATGACTTCTTTAAAAATCACAGGGTCCGTCCAACCCTTGAGTTGACGACCCAAGTGACCGCCCTGAGGATTAATCCAAGCATCCTTAGGTACATCGCCAGAGCGCATCAGTAATTCAATATCTGAAATCGGAACCTGCGTATCCTTTACCCCTGTTACTACTAGCATGGTTGAGGACGGTTTATCTAAAAGGCCTTGAGTCTTCAAAGACATTCTAGGCATGAGCTTTGCTAGGTCGTTGACATTCGAGGCGCCCTCAAACACATTGATAAATGCTGGTGCCAAATCAAAAAGGTATTCGCGATTGCCTAAAGTATTGTTATATAAAAACTTCGGTTGAAAAAACTCATCCACCGGTGGCGATTGCGCAACTGACCCCAAAATTCGAGACTTTTCTCTAAAGGCCAAGTCTGCCGCCCAATATCCACCGAAACTTACGCCAGAAACCACAATGCGTGTCTTATCCATTTCTGGTTGTAGCGCCATGTAATCTAGGATTGCGGAGAACATTCTGCCAGCACCGGGTCCCACTTTGACCGGTGCTTGACCAGTTCCTGGACTATCTACCGCTAAATAACCCACACCCTTATCTAAAATTTGGGAGTAGCTTTCTGCAACGGTTTCTTTTCTGCTATCCAGGCCGCTAATTGCCAAGACCATTGGCACTGGACCAGCGGCATTCTTTGGCAAACGAACATAAGCATGAATCACTTTGCCTTCAAAAGGGATCTCGACAACCTTCATTGGGTTGTCTAATGTTTTGCTGTACTTTGCATAGGCATCTAAAGCATTTTTATAAGCTTGTTTTTTACCCTCAGAATTAGGTACGGGCCATTGTGCAAAATAATACAAACGCCAAGCCCTTTTATAGGCTTCTCCTGCCGCCTTGGGATCGGATGATTGATTGCCAATCTTCATATATTTCTCGGCGACCCTACCAAAACCTGCAGCCCAATCATCACGGTCACGTGTCTGAATATAGGAAAGCGCCTCTACTACATCCTGGGGGCTTAAGCCTCCTAAGGGATAGGCACCCTTTTCGGCTCTCAAAATACTTTCCTGCTTGATCTCATCAATGGTGCGCTCATGAACCTGAGCCAATACAGGAGAGAAATGCATGCAGGTGAACACCATTACAAAAGTAGAAAAAATATTTTTCATAAGCCCAATATCAATCAAATAGAGTTAAAAGCGTCGCCAATCGTTGGCAATTCCCAAATCAAAATCTTAGTTCATTTTGAGCGTCAAGATAAATTACTGCATAGCAACATAATTAACGCCTCATTTAAAAAAATCTGTCAATTCAGTTACGATGATGCACAAATTAAATAAAAGCTTACTTGCCATTGTTGGAGACAAAAAATGAATTTTGAACAAAGAAGATCCTTTTTAAAACAAGGCGGTACCGGTTTAGCGCTTAGCCTTGTTCCCACCCTTCCATTTGCTGCACAAGCAATTGAACTTAACGAAGCCAACCTTCAATCCGGCAAGGATGCCACCCGAATTCTCGCTCAATATGCGCTAAACACGCAATATGAAGATATCCCCCCCAACATCAAAC
>CAIMXN010000022.1 GCA_903845455.1 uncultured beta proteobacterium
CGAGGAGGGGGACTCGAACCCCCACACCATTTCTGGCGTCAGGACCTAAACCTGGTGCGTCTACCAATTTCGCCATCCTCGCGAATTCCGCAAACGCTACCGAGCTTAAACTTCACTCTAAAGACGCTAATTCTACAATGCTCAGCGTATTTGGAGGATCTTGTGGGGTGGAGCGCTTAAAGGTCTCACCAGTTTAGGTGCCAGAATGAGAGAAAAATAGGCCTCAAGATTGAGCTAAAAGTTCACTTTTGCCCCTCCCATGGGGATAACTACTAGGAATTAGGCTTTGTAGAGCAAAGCAACAGCATGCACGGCGACGCCCTCACCTCTTCCCAAATGACCAAGTGACTCATTGGTTTTTGCCTTGAGATTAACGTGGCTAGCAGTTACCCCTAAGTCTTCAGCGATGTGATGGACCATCTCAGGCAGGAAGTCTGCGAGCTTGGGTTTTTGACAGATGATGGTCGCATCTACATTCCCAATCTGAAAACCAGCAGCTTGAACTTTTTGTAATGCAGCCCGCAATAAAATACGGCTATCCATATCTTTATAGCGCGGGTCATTATCTGGAAACAATTGCCCGATATCGTTCAGACCCGCTGCACCAAGCAATGCGTCCGTCAGCGCATGCAATAACACATCCGCATCAGAATGGCCCAATAGGCCCTTTTCATATGGGACATGCACACCACCTAAAATAAGCTTTCGATCGGCCACTAATGCATGAATGTCGTAGCCCTGGCCGATACGAAATTGCGGGATATGCGGAACTGGTGTCATGGTGATGAGTTCTTCTGAAGAATTTTTATAATTACAAACTGGTTGATTTTAGGAGTGCTTGCATTAAATCCCAATCAGCAGGATGCGTCACTTTGAAGTTACGCATTGCACCTTCAATCAACAAAGGTCTTGCACCAACTAACTCCATGGCGCTAGCTTCATCAGTAATATCAGCCTCTAAGCGAATGCCATCTTCAAGTGCATCATGCAGTTTTTTCAAAGGGAACATCTGGGGCGTTTGGGCTTGCCAAAGGTGATTCCGAGAAATGGTCTTCTCAGCATGAGCATAACTACCAGCAACAGCAGAATTGAGATCAGCCAACTTCAAGGTATCGGCAACCGGTAACGCTAGTAGCCCCCCTACATCCGCAGGACTTACTGCATTAATTAATTTGCGAATCAGTTCTGGGGTAATGCCAGGTCGGGCTGCATCATGGACTAATACCCAATCAGACTCAGCAATACCTGATTTCAACATTGCGGCCAAGGTGTTTCTGACAGTTTCCTGACGGGTGGGGCCACCGCTGGGTAAAAAATGTAGTGGTTTGCCAGTTTTAGCTAAGCGCTGAAGAATCGGATTATCGATAAACCCGGGATTCACGCTAACCCAAACCGACTGTATTTCAGTGGTTTGGCAAAAAGCCTCAATGGCATAAGCCAGCATCGGCTTACCAGCTAACTCCTGAAACTGCTTGGGTAACTGGCCACCCAAACGAGAACCAGTGCCGGCAGTAGGTAGCAAAGCATGGCATTGAGCAAGTGATTGATTTCCAGAACGCATGTCTGATTCTATAATGAGCGCAGATGTCTGATGTATTAAATCCAGTACCCCCCATACCTGCTCCGCGGGCTGGGCAGCGCTTTACCTTTTCAGGTCTGATTGGCTCTGCAGATGCAGCCTTAATTGCTCAGTCGGCCCTACGCTACCGCGGCAATTTTTCAGTCATGGTGGTTTTTTGTGCACAGGCGCAAGATGCCCAGCGACTTTTAGAAGAAATCCCGGCCTTTTCACCAAAACTGAAGACAAGACTCCTGCCTGATTGGGAAATTCTTCCTTATGATCACTTCTCGCCTCACCAAGATCTGGTTTCAGAGCGTTTAGCGACCTTATACGAATTGCTCAATGGCAGCTGTGACATTGTCTTAGTTCCCGTCACTACCGCCCTGCAAAGACTTGGACCTCCTGGATTTTTATCTGGCCATACTTTCTTTTTTAGGCAGGGCGACAGGCTCAACGAAGCGGCTTTAAAACTCCAACTGCAACAGGCTGGCTACGATCCCGTTAGTGCAGTCATGCGCCCAGGTGAATACAGCATCCGTGGTGGCTTAATCGATTTATTTCCAATGGGCTCAAGCCTGCCCTATCGCTTAGATTTATTTGGTGATGAAATTGAGCAAATCCGCTCTTTTGATCCTGATACCCAACGTAGCTTGTACCCCGTTAAAGAAGTGCGCTTGTTACCAGGTCATGAGTTTCCATTTGATGATGCTTCCAGAACGGCGTTTAGGGGTCGTTGGCGTGAAGTCTTCGAAGGTGATCCAACACGTTGCTCAATCTACAAAGACGCCAATCTGGGCATACCAAGCGCTGGTATCGAATCCTATCTCCCACTCTTTTTTGCCGAGTCTTCAAACCTGTTTGATTACTTTCCACGTTCAGGTGATCCAGTATGGTTGTTGAGTGTTGGTGATGTGGAGTTGTCGATACAGAGTTTCTGGAAAGATACCTTGCAGCGGTATGAATTTCTAAAACATGATCTCGATCGGCCGATTCTTCCGCCAAAGGAATTATTTTTAGATGCAGATGAATTTTTCATTCAACTCAAACCCAATGCGCGCTTAGTCCTCAATCGAGACACCAATGAAGCGCCACAGTTCTTGCCAGTGCCCGATATTGCGGTGCATCGGCGTGACGCAGATCCGATCAACCGCTTACGCGCAGTGGTAGAACAAGAAAAAATCCGGGTTCTGGTTTGCAGTGATAGCGCTGGCCGTAAAGAATCCATTCGCCAATTATTTGAAGAAAGTAATGCTGTTGCTGGTTTAGACGGTAAATCTCTCTTTCAATTGAAACCCGAAGTTTTTGAAAGCATTACCGATTTTGTCAGGAGTGACTCGCTATTTGGCTTGCTGACTGCCCCGCTCTTTAATGGTTTTTCTTGGCCAGCAGAAAATCTATTGGTCATTACAGAGGCAGAATTATTTACCTCAACTGCGCGTCAGCGACGTAAGGGTAAAGCGAGTGAGAGCGCTGATCCTGACATGTTATTTAAAGATCTGTCCGAACTCAAAATTGGCGACCCGGTAGTTCATGCTGAACACGGCATTGGCCGTTATCAAGGATTAGTGCTTCTCAATATTGCGGCACCCAAACTGGCGCCGATATTCGAAGAGTTCTTACATCTAGTGTATGCACGTGAGGCAACGCTCTATGTTCCAGTCCAGCAATTACAAATGGTTACTCGCTATGCTGGCTCTGATCCTGACTCTGCGCCATTACATCAACTGGGATCTGGTCAATGGGATAAAGCCAAGCGTAAAGCTGCACAACAAATTCGGGATACCGCAGCAGAATTATTAGGTCTATATGCTGCTCGTGCAATCCGCAAAGGCCATGCCTTTGAATATTCGAGCCATGACTACGAAGCTTTCGCTGAAAGCTTTGGCTTCGAAGAAACGCCCGATCAAGCCAATGCGATTACAGCAGTCATTGGCGATATGACAAGCGGTACGCCAATGGATCGACTGGTCTGTGGCGATGTAGGCTTTGGGAAAACCGAAGTTGCCCTAAGGGCAAGCTTTATCGCTGTGATGGGTGGCAAACAAGTCGCTATTTTGGCACCAACTACCCTGCTAGCTGAGCAACATGTTGCCACCTGGAAAGACCGCTTTGCCGACTGGCCAGTGCGTATCGTTGAGCTCTCACGCTTTAGAACAACTAAAGAAATCAATACTGCTCTAGAAGCAATCGCTAGTGGCGCTGCGGACATCATTATTGGTACTCACAAGCTTCTCTCTAAGGAAACTCAGTTTGCTAACTTGGGCTTAGTGATTGTTGATGAAGAGCACCGCTTTGGTGTGCGCCAGAAAGATGCCTTGAAAGCGTTGCGTGCTGAAGTCGATATTTTAACCTTGACTGCCACCCCCATCCCGAGAACACTAGGCATGGCAATGGAAGGTTTACGCGAGTTTTCTATCATCGCGACTGCCCCACAAAAACGTTTGGCGATTAAGACCTTTGTGCGCCGTGAAGGTGATGGCGTGATTCGTGAAGCTGTTCTGCGTGAAATCAAACGTGGAGGACAAGTCTATTTCCTTCACAACGAAGTGGAGACAATTGAAAATCGCAAGCATGCCTTGCAAGAACTCATTCCTGAAGCGAGTATCAGCGTTGCTCATGGACAAATGCATGAACGTGAACTGGAATCCGTCATGCGGGAGTTCGTCACCCAACGAACCAACATCTTGCTCTGTACCACGATCATTGAAACCGGTATCGACGTCCCTACAGCCAATACGATCATCATGCATCGTGCAGATAAGTTTGGCTTAGCCCAACTGCATCAACTGCGTGGCCGCGTGGGGCGCTCACATCACCAAGCTTATGCCTATCTTTTAGTGCCTGACCCAGAGGCTTTGAGTAAGCAAGCACAGCTACGCCTCAATGCGATTCAAGCCATGGAAGAGCTTGGCTCTGGCTTCTATTTAGCGATGCATGATTTAGAGATTCGGGGAGCTGGCGAAGTACTAGGTGACAAGCAGTCTGGTGAAATTCATGAAATTGGCTACCAGCTCTATACCGAGATGCTAAACCGCGCCGTGAAGGCCTTAAAAAGCGGTAAAGAACCAGATCTACTATCCCCCCTGCAAGCAACCACAGATGTCAATTTAGGCGTTCCCGCCCTTCTGCCTGGAGACTATTGCCCAGATGTCCATGAACGACTCTCGCTCTATAAACGCTTTGCCGGCACTAATGACTTTTCAGAACTCATGGGTTTGCGTGAAGAACTAGTAGATCGCTTTGGGGATCTGCCAGATCAGGCTAAATCATTCTATGAAACTCATCGCCTCCGTCTAGAGATGGCAGGCTTTGGGATTAAGAAAATTGACGCTACCCCTGCGTCGATACAAATTCAATTTATCCCAAATCCACCCATTGATCCGATGAAAATCATTCAATTGATTCAGAGCTCAAAACTCATACAACTCAATGGGCAGGATAAATTAAAGGTACTCCCCCCAAAAGAGCGTGATTTTGAAAAACTCGAGCAACGCTTGGATCATATCCGCAAGATACTGAGGAGTCTTAACGAGTCAGCTATGCTTACTAGTGCATAAGCTAACTAATAAGCCCCTCAGATTATGATTGACCTATGTCCTCGAACTTAACACTCGTTTCTATATCGTATGATCCCATCCCACAAAGTTTGGGGTTGGCTCTTACCGAGCATGCCAACGTTCTTGGGATCACATTACATTCAAGTAAAGCACTGCTTCCTCAAGGAAAATACTTTTCTGAACGCTGGACAACAGCAACAGCGCTGCTGCCTGAAGCTCGAATTGCCCTGCGTGATATTGCTGCAGATCATGGTGCTGACCTTGCCTTTTTATCTCCAGGATTTAAATCTCAAGACGTTCAAATTCTAGCCATGGATATGGACTCGACCTTAATCAATATCGAATGCATCGATGAGATAGCGGATTTCACTGGCAAGAAAGCGGCTGTTTCCGAAATCACCGCAGCTACGATGCGCGGAGAAATAAAAGACTTCAAAGAAAGTTTACGCCGCCGTGTTGCACTGCTTGCTGGTGTATCGGCCGATGTGCTGGAGTCAGTATATAAAGAACGTCTTCGCTCTAATTCTGGTGCTGCCGAGTTATTGGCGACAGCCAATCAACGCGGTCTTTACACCTTATTGGTTTCTGGTGGATTTACCTTTTTCACTGAGAAACTTCAAAAAGAATTGGGCTTTAAACAAGCCCAAGCCAATACGCTAGAAATCATTAATGGCAAGCTCACTGGCAAAGTTTTAGGCGAGATTGTGGATGGCGCAGCAAAAGCTGCTTACCTAGACGGCGCATGCGCTCTCATGAATTGCCATAAATCGCATGCCATTACCATTGGCGATGGATCGAATGATCTACCAATGATGCAAGGCTCAGGTATTGCTATCGCCTATCGAGCCAAGCCCATCGTTAAAGAAAAAGCCGACGCGGCTTTTGACCGAGTCGGCTTGGATGCAGCTTTACTGTTGATTGCTTAAGCGCTTACTTGAAATTCTCTTAAGCAATCCGTAGTAACTATTCGATTACAGGCGCTCAAAAATCGTTGCAATCCCCTGACCACCACCAATACACATCGTGACAAGAGCATATTTGCCATTCACACGATGCAGCTCATGAATAGCCTTAGTGGCAATGGCAGCACCAGAGGCACCGATTGGGTGACCCAAAGCAATTGCGCCACCATTCACATTGGTCTTGGCAGGATCTAAACCTAAACCTTTTGTGACCGCTAAAGCTTGCGCAGCAAACGCTTCATTCGATTCAATCACATCCATTTGATCTAAAGTGAGGCCAGCACGCGCTAGGGCTAATTTAGTTGCAGGGATCGGACCTTCACCCATGATGTGATTTGGTACACCAGCAACAGCATAAGAAACTAAACGAGCAATCGGTTTGTGACCCGCTTTTTTAGCAGTTTCAGCATCAGCCAACACAAAGAAGGCAGCACCATCATTAATACCTGATGCATTACCCGCAGTAACGCTACCACCCTCTTTTTTGAAGACTGCTTTCATCTTCGCTAAAGTTTCCATGGTGGTATCTGGTTTGTAATGTTCATCAGTATCAAACACTACTTCACCTTTACGGCTCTTGATTGTGATTGGTACGATTTGAGATTTAAAACGACCCTCTTTAATCGCGTGAGTTGCACGACGATGCGATTCAACTGCTAAAGCATCTTGCTCTTCACGAGTTAATTTCCATTTTTCGACCAAATTTTCAGCGGTAACACCCATATGACCAACACCAAATGGGTCTGTCAACACAGACACCATCAAATCAATCATCTTGGCATCACCCATCCGGGCACCACTGCGCATTGCTGGTGAGCCATACATACCGCGTGACATGACTTCGACGCCACCACCAACACCATAGTCACAGTCACCCAACATAATTTGTTGGGCAGTAGTCACAATCGCTTGCAGGCCTGAACTGCATAAACGGTTCAAAGCCATGGCAACGGATTCCATTGGGAGCCCTGCCTGAATAGAGGCAACTCGAGCTACATAGGCATAACGATTATCTGTAGGGATGGTATTACCGACAGTAATGTAATTAATCAATGCTGGATCTACTCCAGAGCGGGCAACCGCTTCTTTCATCACAATGCCACCAAGCTCTGAAGGCTCAAAACTACTGAGAGAGCCATTAAAGGTACCAATTGCGGAACGTACTGCACTTAATACAACGACATCACGACTCATATCAATCCCCTTAGCAATGCCCCATTAGGAGCTAAATTATTAATCCAAACCCCATTTTCCTTCGATTCGTCAAGTTTCGGCTATTAGGTCATGCCCTTGGGAGCTCAGCACGGTTACTCGCACAAATTCACCTACCCGATAGCGTTTCGATGGCTTGGTGGGTGGTAAAACCCTAACCAAACCATCGATTTCAGGAGCGTCGCCCACTGTTCGACCAATTCCACCTGACTCATCTAGCCGATCTATCAGGACTTGAATACGTTTACCTACCTTTTTTTCAAGGCGTTTAATTGAGATGGCTTCTGCTTTAGCCATAAAGCGGCCTCTGCGCTCCTCACGAACCGCAGCCGGAACTGGATGCTCTAGCAGATTGGCTGTTGCACCGTTTACTGGTGAATAAGCAAAACAGCCTGCGCGATCAATCTGTGCTTCTTCTAAAAAATTCAAAAGATAGTCAAATTCTTCTTCGGTCTCACCAGGAAAGCCCGCAATAAATGTACTGCGAATCACCAAATCGGGACAAGCTGCTCGCCATGCTTGTATGCGCTCTAGATTCTTCTCGCCACTAGCTGGGCGCTTCATTCTTTTTAAGACGTCTGGATGAGCATGCTGTAAAGGGATATCTAAATAGGGCAAAACGCCATAACCATATTCAGAAAACTCAGCCATCAGAGGCAAGATGTCATCTACATGGGGATATGGATAAACATAATGCAGTCGCACCCAAGCTTGGTGTTCACGCGCAATCTGATTTAAGGCATTCACTAAATCAAACATCCGCGTCTTAACGGGCTTGCCATCCCAAAAGCCTGTGCGATATTGAATATCAACACCATAGGCACTAGTGTCTTGCGAGACGACTAGCAATTCTTTCACGCCAGATTCAAACAATCTTTTTGCTTCGAGTAACACTTCGCCAATGGGTCTAGATACCAAATCACCACGCATGCTTGGAATAATGCAGAAAGTGCAGCGGTGATTACAACCTTCAGAAATCTTCAAATAGGCATAGTGTTTGGGGGTTAACTTGACGCCAATCGGCGGCAGCAAGTCGGTAAAGGGGTCATGTGGTTTGGGTAGATGCTGGTGAATGGCCTGCATGACCTCGGCCGTTGCATGTGGGCCTGTAACAGCTAATACCTTTGGGTGAATGCTACGGATAAGATCACTACCGTCAGCATTTTTTCTTGCACCAAGGCAGCCGGTAACGATGACTTTGCCATTCTCTGACAAGGCCTCACCAATTGCCGAGAGACTTTCCTCTACGGCTGAATCAATGAAACCGCAGGTATTGACAACGACAAGATCGGCACCAGCATAATCTTTGGAAGTTTCGTAACCTTCTGCGCTTAATTGGGTCAGAATGAGTTCAGAATCAACTAAGGCCTTGGGGCATCCCAAGGAAACAAACCCAACTTTACCCACCACAACTATTCTTTTTCTGCTTTAGGAGTTGTTTGGGGAAATGGAAAACTACTAAACAGGTTTTGAGAGCCCTGCATTTGCTCTTGCATCTTGACAAAGAGATCCTTGCTCTGTTCCATGTAGTTACCCATCAGGTTTTGCATCAATGGATTTTGCAGATTGAGCATTTGTGCCCAAGCTTCAGGACTACTACCAGCTCCCATACCCTTTGACTGATCGCCTAACTTGTTATGAATATCCACAAAAGATTGCATGGTCTTCTCAAGATAGCTTCCCATTAAACCCTGCATGGAGTTACCGTAGAAGCGAATAATTTGCGACAACATCTGTGTAGAGAACACAGGGGCACCACCAGCTTCTTCTTCCAAAATAATTTGCAGCAGAATATTGCGCGTCAAATCATCTTCAGTTTTAGCATCAACCACCTTGAATGGCTCTCCGCCCATGACCAAGCCTTTAATGTCTGCCAAGGTGACATAAGTGCTGGTTTGAGTGTCATAAAGACGTCTATTGGGGTACTTCTTAATGAGACGGTCCTCACCAACTCGCTTTGAACGGGCAACCATATATTTTTCCTAATTCAATGTACTGCAACGCAACATCGGCATAGTTTATCTCTAGTTTGACTAAAAGGTAAATATGCCGATGCGCTAACTACAAAAACTGCCTTTATTACTGAATTAACCCGTATGAATACCGCCATTTAAGGAAAAATCAGCGCCAGTGGCATAACCGCCGTCTACCGAGGCAATCCAGCAGCAAATCGAGGCGATTTCATCAGGTGTACCTAAGCGCTTGACCGGGATACCTGAAACAATTTTCTCCAGAACATCCTCGCGAATCGCCTTCACCATATCTGTACCAATATAGCCAGGAGAAACGGTATTGACTGTCACCCCTTTAGTGGCAACCTCTTGCGCCAAAGCCATCGTAAAGCCATGTAAACCCGCTTTAGCTGTTGAATAGTTCGTCTGACCAAATTGACCTTTTTGACCATTGACAGAAGAAATATTAATGATGCGACCCCAATTGTTTTCGCACATGCCATCAATAACTTGCTTGGTCACATTAAATAAAGAATTGAGATTGGTATCAATGACTGCTTTCCATGCTTCAGGTGTCATCTTACGGAAAACGCTATCACGCGTAATACCAGCATTGTTGACCAAAACATCGACGCGACCCACTTCAGCTTTGACCTTTTCAAAGGCAGTAACGGTGCTCTCCCAATCTGAAACATTGCCTTCAGAAGCAATAAAGTCATAACCAATCGCTTTTTGTTCTCCAATCCAGCGATCTTTACGGGGAGAATTTGGGCCACATCCTGCAATGACTTTAAAGCCTTCTTTAGAGAGCCGTTGACAAATAGCTGTACCAATACCACCCATACCACCAGTTACATATGCGACTTTTTGAGACATGAATTTCCCCTTTTAAAAATTGTGTTGTTGTATCTAATTAAACTGCTGGACCTAATTTTTCTTTTACATACTTACCGGGCGCAGCTTCTAATTTCTTGTACTTCGCGTTGCCAAATGTTTTTCTTGCGGAAATTTTTTCACCACCATACTCAGCGAGCCATTTTGTATAGTCTGGCCACCAACTACCTTTGATTTCTGTCGCACCAGCCAACCACTCATCAGCCGTTTTCGCTAACTTGTTGTTTTCAAAGTAATAGCGTTTATTTTTTGCTGGGGGATTAATCACGCCTGCAATATGACCAGAGGCGCCAAGAATGAAACGTTTCTTCCCACTCAAAATTTGAGTGGACTGATACGCAGATTGCCAAGGAACAATGTGGTCGTCTTGAGACCCATAAATATAGGTCGGACAATCAATTTTTCCGAAATCAATCTTCTGGCCACATAAACTGACCTTGCCAGGCTTGACCAAATCATTTTGTAAATAAGTGTGGCGCAAGTACCAGCAATACATTGCTCCGGGTAGGTTTGTCGAGTCGCCATTCCAATACAACAAATCAAACGGTGGCGGTGAATTGCCTTTGAGGTAATTCTCAACAACGTAATTCCAGACCAAATCATTTGGGCGCAAGAAAGAGAAGGTATTGCCCAGATCTAAGCCAGACATCATTCCAAACTTACCTGACTCACCACCAATAGTAGTTTCACGCATCTTCACCATCGTCTCATCAATGAAGACATCCAAGATGCCGCTGTTGGTGAAATCGAGCAGTGTCGTCAATAGAGTCAAACTAGCAATGGAGGTATCTTTTTTTGCTGCTAAGACTGCCAGGGCAGAAGCGGTTAAGGTACCGCCAACGCAAAATCCCAGAACATTAATTTGCTCTGTACCACCGATATTTTTAACAACTTCGATTGCTTTAATGACGCCATCGCCAACGTAATCTTCCCAGGTCACTTTGCACATAGACTCATCTGGGTTCTTCCAGGAAACCAAAAAGACGGTGTGCCCCTGCTCTACCATATAACGTACAACTGAGTTATCAGGCTGCAAATCCAAAATATAGTATTTGTTGATGCACGGTGGCACCATTAAGTAAGGGCGCTCGTAAACAGTTTCTGTGAGCGGTGTGTATTGAATCAGCTCAAAAAGTTCACAACGGAATACCACTTGACCTTCAGTGGTGGCAATATTTTTACCAACTTCAAATGCGCTTTCATCGGTCTGAGAAACCTTACCCTTTTTCATATCACCCAACAAATTGACAATGCCGTTTTGAAGAGACTGTCCTTGCGAGCTAATAATATTTTCTAAAACTTCGGGGTTAGTCGCAATAAAATTGGATGGCGATAGCGCATCAATCATCTGCTCTGTAGTAAACAAAATCTTTTGTTTAGATTTTTCATCCGTATCTACTGCTTTAGCTAGCGCCATCAAATGCTTTGCATTGAGCAAGTAGGTTGCTGCAATTGTTTTGCTCCATGAGGAATGCCAAGCCTTACCAGAGAAACGGCGATCTTTGACTTCTATCGCCTCTGGGTTGGTTGCAAGATGTGCTAATTCAGTGAAATATGCTTTCTGAATTTCTGCTAAGCGGTCTGGCGGAATCATTGCCATATGATGTGGCGCCAAGGCTGGTGCTGTGCCTGTATTTATACCTGCAAACATAATAATCTCTTCAATTGAATGTAGATATTCTCCTTCTATAAAGACTAGAGAGTTATACGCACTAACCCTAGCCCTAGCGCGAAAGTTAAGCTAGTAATAACCCGCAGATGCCAAACGAGGAATTATTGAGTAAACCAAATGAATGAAGCAAAGCGGCCAGAGATCGCATCACGGCGGTGCGAAAAAAAACGCTTTTGATCGGTGAAGGTGCAAAAATTTCCGCCATAGATCTGCTGCAGACCCAGTGCTGATAATCGTGCTCGGGCTAAGGCATACAGGTTTGCAAAATATTTACCTGGTCGACTAGCAATCGGTGCAAACGCATCCTCAGGAAACCCTAACCCTGAATTTATAAAAGCCGTGTAAACCTCTGCGCCGACTTCAAAGGCCTTTGGTCCAATGGCTGGACCCATCCACACTATTAATTCATCAGGTGATGACTGTGGGCTCAGCTTCAGTAGTTCGGTGACGGTATTTTCAAGGATCCCTGCACATAAGCCACGCCAACCCGCGTGCGCTAAACCCACGACATTGCCGGCCCGGTTACTAAAAAATATAGGTAAGCAATCTGCGGTCAGCACTACTAAAACTTCATTGGCTTGATTGGTAATTGCGGCATCGGCTTTAATTGGCCGGCTAGCTAACAGACTGCGATTGTCCGGAGTACTCACAAAAGTGCCATGGACTTGCTCAAGCCAAACGGGGTCGGCAGGTAGTTGCCCCCTCAAGAGTCGGCGATTGAACTCTACAGCCTCTAAAGTATCCCCAACATGATCACCCAAGTTCAATGATTCATAGGGTGGCAGACTCACACCGCCTTCGCGGGTTGTCACAAAACTATGAACAGTTGACGGCGCTGGCCACTCAGGCTTCAGGTTTACCATGGTGCTTAGTCACTCTGAACGGAAGCCAATAGAACAGATTCTTTAGGTAGATCCTCTGGGCTCATGCCTACTTGAGTCAATAGGGACATTAAATCCTCCGGCGGCAATCTGAACCAGGTCATGGTTTTTAAGCTCAGTGGATGCTGCAAGCTCAAAGCATAGGCATGTAAGGCCTGACGTGCAAAAGAAAGGGACTTGGCAACCCCAGGTGTTTTTTTGCGATAGACCGGATCACCTAAAATCGGCAAACCCAATGACTCAAGGTGTACCCGAATTTGATGGGTTCGCCCAGTCTCTAAGCGGCACTCGAGCAAAGTAGTAGCGGAACCCTCAAAGCTTCCTTTGGCAAGACGTCTAAATAGTGTGGCTGCCGGTTTGCCATGAGCAGAACCCGTAGCCATTTTTAAGCGGTCACGTTGGTCTCGCCCCACAGATGCCAAAACCTTGCCCTGTGTGGGTGCCTCGCCCCAGACCCAGGTCAAGTAACGCCGTCCCACGGTTCGCTCTTGAAGCTGGCGCACTAATGCTGTTTGTGCTTGCGCAGTTCTCGCCACGACCATCAAGCCAGAGGTGTCCTTATCAAGCCGGTGAACAATGCCCGCCCTTGGAAGATTCTTCAGTTCGGGATAGCGATATAAAAGTGCATTTAATAAAGTGCCCGTCCAGTTACCCGCTCCAGGGTGAACCACTAAGCCAGGGGGCTTATTGACCACAATGATCGACTCATCCTCATAAACCACATCCAAAGGGATATCCTCTGGACTAAAGGCAAATTGCTCTGGCATATCTTGTGGAAAGACCTTAATACTCTCCCCGCCTCGTAGCAAATAGCGCGCTTTTGTGACCTTTCCATCCACCGTGACTGCCCCAGCTTCCACCCATGATTTCAGACGATTACGAGAGTAATCAGGCAAAGAGCTAGCTAGAACCTTGTCTAGACGTTCACCGTTGACATCAAGAGGGATTTCTAAAGCAATGAAATCCTCATCATCGATATAATCAATAGGATTCGATTCGGGAGTTTGCGGCAATGCCACGCTTAAAAGGCCTTTTAGTTATGTCAGATGTAATTTCAGATGCCAGTTTAAGGCTTGCTGCTGCTATCGTGCCATTGAACCCTAAAAGCCCAGGGTTCTTTAGAGCGCTGACCTTAAGTTTTTTCCTCGCTGCCAGCGCTAGCATCCTTCTGCTCAGTGGCTGTGCCGGTAGTGATGGTCAAAAAGATGACACTGATCTTTGGTCTGAGACCAAACTGTATTCGGAGGCTACTGCCAAGTTAAACGATGCGGATTTTGCCAAGTGCGGTAAATACTTCGATAAATTAGAGGCGCGTTTCCCTTTTGGGCCCTACTCTCAGCAATCTCAAATTAATGCTGCATATTGTTATTGGAAAGCACAAGAGCAAGCTCAAGCTTTAGTCGCTATTGATCGCTTCATCAAACTTTTTCAAGGTAGTCCAAATTTAGATTACGCCTACTATTTGAAGGGCTTAATCACTTTCAATGATGACTTGGGCTGGCTAGGAAAATTCACAGGGCAAGATTTAAGCGAGCGGGATCCTAAAGCTGCTAAAGAAGCCTTTGAATCATTTAAGGTTGTTGTAGAACGCTTCCCGAATAGTAAATACGCTCCAGACTCTTTAGATCGCATGCGCTATATCGTGAACTCATTAGCAGAAGCAGATGTGATTGTTGCGCGCTTTTACTTTCAGCGTGGCGCATATCTAGCAGCCGCCAATCGTGCTCAGCTCGTCATCCGCGACTATGATCGGGCCCCTGCAGTAGAAGAGGCTCTCTATATTCTCGTGAAGTCTTACGATAAATTAGGCATGGATGATCTCAGCATAGATGCCAACCGAGTTTTAGTATTGAACTTCCCAGACAGTCAGATGATGAAGACGGGTCAGCGCGTTAAAACAGAACGGCGCTGGTGGCAGATCTGGATGAAGTAATTACTCAGGAATGTAGGGGAATTATTAGGCAAATACTTATTTGATTTCAATCGGTACGCGTGGGGCTAGCGCGCAAAGCAATTCATAGCCAATAGTGCCGCTCA
This sequence comes from uncultured beta proteobacterium, assembly GCA_903845455.1. GTDB lineage: Bacteria > Pseudomonadota > Gammaproteobacteria > Burkholderiales > Burkholderiaceae > Polynucleobacter. Next base: position 14,729 of record CAIMXN010000022.1, read on the forward strand.
TCTGGGCAACATCGTCCACCGGCACTTGAGTACCCCATAACTCCACATGACTACCAATACGAGCATGGGGTGCATTACGCAGATCAATCATAATCATATCCATTGAGACACGACCAACCAAAGGGCATATCAACCCAGAATCGTCAGCAGCGCCGCCCTCAACCCAAACGGGCGTGCCGTCTTTTGCTTGACGTGGATAGCCATCCGCATAGCCACAGGCAATCACACCAATACGCATCGCTTCAGGTGCTTCATAGCGTCCGCCATAGCCAACCCGTGCACCTTTAGGTAGTTCTTGGATATCAATAATTTCGCTTTGTAGATGCATCACTGTTTGCAAGTGAGCATGGGCAATATCTTTAAAGCTTCCCGTTGGCGAAGCGCCATACAACATGATGCCTGGACGAACCCAGTCTCCTAGAGCATTACGGTGCCACAAAATCGCAGCCGAATTAGCCAAGGATGTTGGCGCTTCTAAGCCAGCAATAGTCTCATCAAAACAGTCTAGCTGTTCCCCAACCGTGGGAGCTTGATCTACTTGATCCGCGTTCGCAAAGTGGGTCATATGGTGCAGGTGATACCCCAAGGCATGCAGACGGTGAAAAGCCGTCCGATAGACAGCAGGGTTCAATCCCAGGCGATTCATACCACTATTCATTTTGAGAAAAATATTAGCTGGTTTGGCATGCCTGGTCTGATCATCCTCCAGCCATTGAACCTGACTTTCGCAATGAACCACTAGGTCACAGCCTAATTCTTGTGCAAGGGCTAATTCATTTTGATGAAATAAACCTTCTAGCAATAGAATGCGACCCTGCCACCCATTCTCCCTTAACCAGCGGGCATCATAAATATCTAAGAGGGCAAAGCCATCAGTCGATTGGAGCCCTTTAAAAGCTGCTTCAAAGCCGTGGCCATAAGATCTAGCCTTGATAACAGACCAGATCTTGGACTCGGGGGCAAGCTCCCGAACTCGGTTTAAATTATGACGGAAGGCCTCAGTGTGAATTGATGCCAAAATAGGTCTATTAATCAAGCTAGCAGTTGAAACACCCATATCCACCCCTCCTTTCATGTTTTAATTGTATTAATGAATAGATTGTACGAATGAATCGCAGTTTCTACATCATTATGGCGGCGCAATTTTTTTCGTCGCTTGCTGATAACGCCCTGCTGATTGCAGCAATTGCCCTCTTAGCCCAGCTTAACGCACCGGCTTGGATGACCCCTTTGCTCAAACTATTTTTTGTGCTCTCCTACGTGATACTTGCTGCCTTTGTTGGCGCCTTTGCCGACTCCAGGCCTAAAGGCAATGTGATGTTCATCACCAATACTATTAAGTTTATTGGGTGCGTGGTCATGTTACTGGGTAGCCATCCTTTATTGGCATACGCGATTGTGGGTTTAGGCGCAGCGGCCTATTCCCCAGCTAAATATGGCATTTTGACTGAATTACTCCCGCCTGAAAAACTGGTAGCGGCCAATGGCTGGATTGAGGGTTTGACGGTCGGGTCGATCATTATGGGGACGGTTCTTGGTGGTGTGCTGATCAGTAGTTCAGTGTCCCAGAGTCTATTAAGTTTTGATTTGCCTGCTATTGATACTGGAATTGATACGCCAGCAGAATCAGCCATCATGATCATTATGATGATTTATGTGATTGCGGCCATTATCAATCTTCGCATTCCAGATACTGGGGCTCGGTATGTTTCCCAAAAATCAAACCCTATTGAACTCATCAAAGACTTTGCAGTTTGCTTTAAGACTCTTTGGAACGATCGCCTCGGTCAGATCTCCTTGGCTGTCACAACCCTCTTTTGGGGTGCTGGTGCGACCTTGCAATTTATTGTGATCAAGTGGGCTCAGGTTGCCCTGCATATGAGCCTCTCTCAAGGCGCCATCTTGCAAGCTATTTCTGCTGTTGGTGTAGCAGCTGGAGCTGTGTGGGCAGCTTGGCGTGTACCACTGCGTGACTCCCTTAAAGTTCTGCCCTATGGCATTGCGATGGGTTTAGTCGTCTGTGCGCTAGCAATCTATAACTCTGATATGTTACCGAACACCGTACTGTGGACAGTGGGTAAATTAGAAATCAATCTCAATCTCCTGCCAGCGTACTTCTTATTAATTTTAGTGGGTTGGTTGGCTGGCTATTTTGTTGTGCCAATGAATGCACTCTTGCAACATCGCGGCCACGTCTTAATGTCGGCAGGGCATTCGATTGCAGTACAAAACTTCAATGAAAATATTTCTGTACTGTTAATGTTAATAGTTTATTCACTACTCATATGGCTAGATGCTTCGGTCCAATATGTCATTATAGGTTTCGGTTTAGCAGTCAGCTTGATCATGTGGATGGTGATTAAGCGCCACGCTGCAAACCAAGCAGAATATGACTCTATGCACCTTATCGGTGAACATAAGCACTAAAACATGCAGCGTTTTTTGGCTTAAACATTTTGTAAAACCGATTTTGCTAAGAGCAAATCTTGCCAAAGCATAGACTTCTCCTTCGGCCTAGAAAGTAAATAGTTCAGATCAAAGGAAGCAATCAGAGGAAGCTCTTCCTCAAGCTCACAATTTAAGGCGAGAACCGTTTCTCTTAACTCGGAAAGTGCGTCACGCTCCCCAGTCAGTTTTTGCGCTGCGGGGCCACCGAATGCAAACGCAATCGTAGGTAAGCCATTTTGAGGAAGCTCTAAAGTATTTAGATTATCGGTTGGACTTTTCCAAGCCCACTCATCAGATGACAAACCCAAAGCTCGAATCATGTTTTGAAAAAGTAGCTCTGCATCATCTTGCGGTTTATTGCCAAAAAACCACCAAGTGCCGTAAGAAGTTCTAGTAATGCTGTTATTAGGCTGACTATCCAGTTCAACGGTAGTGTTTACTGCAGCTACTTCTGTAGATACTGGTGCCAGCACTCCCTCACGGGCAGCCCACTCAGTAATACCCATTTCTTTTAAAAAGATGGAGTTGCTTGATGTATTCATGGCTCTAGCTTAATGGATTTTGCCATCACAGTTGCATCTTCCCTTAAGCCAGATTCTGAATTCACAGGATAGTAATTTTTCCGTATACCAATTTGTTCATAGCCGAGAGCTTGGTACAGATTTACTGCGGCAGTATTAGAGGGTCTGACTTCCAGAATAATCCGTGGTATCTCTTGCTGCACTGCTACTGCCTCAATGGCATTCATCATGCGCTTTGCAATACCTAACCTGCGTAATTTTGACGATACGGTAATGTTGAGCAAATGGAGCTCGTCTACTGCTGGAAATAAAATGCAGTAAGCCCATAAGATCTGAGGATCCAAATACGAGCCTTTGATAGCCTGGTCAACTTGCGGACGAATACAGTAAGCCCAATGACCTGCGGCTAAAGAATCTGAAAAATTACCCCGCGTCCACGGGTGGATGTGCGACACCGCCTCAATTGCAAGTACTTCATCTAGATCTGCCGCTTGCATCGGGAGAAATGAAAGTTCTGTAACGCCATCTTCAAGAACATTGTTTAAGGGGGAATCGTTTGTCATGCGTGAGGTATTGGATCAAAGATTAGCTTGCTTGCGCTCTTGAGCTGTATAGGCTACTTTATTGCGAACATAAACTGGTTCGAGCTGATGTACATCTTGTGCAAGCCCGGCCGTCCAAGCCTTGTTTGCACAAGCGAGAATTCCTAAGGCACTAACACCAATTTCTGGGTCAAGTTGTACTGCAGAAAATGGCTTTTTAGCATGCGCCAATAAACGCTCACCATACTCATGTAAGGCACTGCCGGCAATAAACTCTATACCATCTAATAAGACATTTTCAGGAGAAGATAAAGCCACCTCCCCTTGGCGCTCTGGCAGTCCTTGTGAACTGCTGAGATAGTGAGCCCAGTAGACTTCATTCATGCGTGCATCTACAGCAATCAAAAAGCGCCTGGGCTTAGAGAGTAAAAAAGCTGGTGTCTGAGTGAGTTGAGCCGCAATGGCATCTAGACTGATGACTGGTAAAACGGGTAGATGAGCTGCGATCGCTAGGCCTTGAACTGCTGCAACACCGAGGCGCACACCTGTAAAGGCTCCTGGACCAACCCCAATCGCAATCGCATCAAGTACATTCAGTTCTATGGCGGCCGCTGTTAATAATTGATCGATCCAAGGTAATAGAAGCTGGCTTGCACCTGCTGAAACCTTTTGGTGCAGCAGTGTCGGGATGTCATCATCTACCGACAAAGCAACAGAACACCAAGCCGATGAGGTATCAATAGCAAGTATGCGAGTCAACTGAGATCTTCTATCTACTTAAGCCAGCAACGACTTCAGGTGGCGCCTGAACTAACTCAATTAACACCCCTTCACCCGAAAAAGGAAACTCATCATTGCCTTTGGGATGAACAAAGGTAATGTCGTGTCCACCTGCGCCACGGCGGATACCGCCAGGAGCAAACCGAAGACCATTAGCGCTTAGCCACTCTACCGCCTTTGGCAAATCATCTACCCATAAACCGATATGGTTCAAAGGCGTTTGATGAACTGCGGGTTTCTTGTCGAGATCTAAGGGCTGCATTAAATCCACTTCAATTTCATGAAATCCATTACCAATGGCGCAGATATCCTCATCAACATTCTCGCGCTCTGAAACAAAGGTACTTTTGTATTCAAAGCCCAATAAATCAACCCATAACTTACGGAGTCGATCTTTGTGCTCACCACCAATGGCGATTTGCTGAATTCCTAAAATCTTAAAAGGTTTAGTCATATATATTTTCTATTCGAAGCGAATGATCAATTGATCAACAGCTAGACTTTCGCCAACTGTTGCACAGATTTCGGCAACCACGCCATCCTGCACAGCAGTTAGCGTATTTTCCATCTTCATCGCCTCAATTGCAGCTAGTTTTTGGCCAGCCGTAACAGCGTCACCGACTTTTACAGCAATGTTAGTGAGCAATCCAGGCATAGGAGACATGATTAATTTGGAAGTATCTGGTGGCGCCTTAACAGGCATGCGACGCTGAAGCTTTGCACCTAAAGGACTTAAAACCATGCATTCATATTGTGCGCCATCTAAGACTAGACAATGCATCACGCCACGACGTTCAACTTGGGCGGTAATCTTGCTGGTTCCATTAATCGTGGCACGTAGGCAAATTTCACCTGGGCGCCAACTACTCACAATGTCATAACGACTCACACCATCTGCATCATCAATGTATACAGAGTAGGTTGAATCTTTTAATTCAACACGAATGGGGATCTCAATTGGGGATGCTTTTGAACCCACACGTTGACCTGTTACGATCACGAACTGCTTCGCAATCGTCATTTCATGGCCTACTAACTGGCCATCGATCATCTTGATATGTTCGAGGTAACGATAGCGCATAAATGCCGCTAAAGCTGCCAAACGTCTAGGATCGGCCGGCTGTACCGAATCAGTTTTAAAGCCTTCTGGATATTCCTCGGCAATAAATCCAGTGGTGAAATCACCCGATACAAAGCGTGGGTGCTGCAACAAAGCTGCCTGGAATGGAATATTTGAATGGATGCCCCGAATCACAAAATCATTTAATGCGGCACGCATTTTTTCAACCGCCTCAGTACGATTTTTGCCATGCACAATCAGTTTGGCAATCAGCGAGTCGTAATACATCGGAATTTCACCGCCCTCATAGACCCCTGTGTCGACCCGTACACCACCCACCTCTTGCGGTGGGCGATATTTCACTAAGCGGCCAGTTGAAGGCAAAAAGTTACGAAACGGATCATCCGCATTGATGCGGCACTCCATCGACCAGCCATCCAGCTTTACATCTTCTTGTTTGAATGCCAACTTTTCACCAGCAGCAACCCGAATCATTTGCTCTACTAGGTCTAGGCCGGTAATGTTTTCGGTTACCGGATGCTCTACTTGAAGACGGGTATTCATCTCCAAGAAGTAGAAAGACTTATCTTTGCCGACAACGAACTCGACTGTACCCGCAGATTGATAGTTCACTGCTTTGGCTAAGGCTACCGCTTGCTCACCCATTGCCTTACGTGTTACGGGATCAATAAATGGTGAAGGCGCTTCTTCGATGACCTTCTGGTGGCGACGCTGAATAGAACAATCACGTTCATTCAGATAGACAACATTGCCAAACGAATCACCTAGAACCTGAATTTCAATATGGCGCGGGCCTTCAACAAACTTCTCAATGAAGATACGATCGTCGCCAAAACTATTCATTGCTTCAGTTTTGCAAGCAACAAATCCTTCGGCAGCCTCTTTGTCGTTAAAAGCAACGCGCAATCCTTTACCACCACCACCCGCTGATGCCTTAATCATTACTGGGTAACCAATACCTTGAGCAATCTTCACAGCCTCATCGGTTGTAGGAATTGCTTCATTATGACCAGGAATGGTATTGACTTGAGCTGCAAGAGCAAGCTTCTTTGAGGCAATCTTATCGCCCATCGCGGCAATCGATTGATGTTTAGGTCCAATAAAAACAATGCCCTCTTCTTCGCAACGTTTAGCAAATTGCTCATTCTCAGATAAGAAGCCATAGCCAGGATGAACCGCCTGGGCGCCAGTGTCTTTACAAGCCTGAATGATGCGCTCCATCAATAAATAAGATTCTCGTGAAGGTGCTGGCCCAATACAAACTGCCTCATCGGCCATCTGCACATGACGCGCCTCTTTATCGGCCTCAGAATAAACAGCTACTGTTTTAATGCCCATCTTCTTGGCGGATTTCATTACACGGCAGGCAATTTCACCGCGGTTAGCAATTAAAATTTTCTGAAACATTTTCGTAGTCATGATTATTTGGCGCCTTAAAGAGGAATGTTGCCGTGTTTACGAGCAGGATTCTTCAGTTCTTTATCTTTCAACATCGCTAAAGAGCGTGAAATGCGCTTACGGGTTTCATGAGGCAAGATAACATCATCAATATAACCACGACGTCCAGCCACAAAGGGGTTGGCAAACTTGGCTTTGTACTCCGCTTCACGGGCTGCAATCTTTTCAGGATCTGATTTTTCTTCTCGGAAGATAATTTCAACAGCCCCTTTAGGGCCCATCACGGCAATTTCTGCTGAAGGCCAGGCAAAGTTCACGTCACCACGCAAATGCTTGGAAGCCATCACATCATAGGCACCGCCGTATGCTTTGCGAGTAATGAGGGTCACCTTGGGCACTGTGCAATCAGCATAGGCATAGAGTAATTTCGCACCATGTTTAATAATGCCGCCGTACTCTTGAGCAGTACCAGGCATAAAGCCAGGCACATCTACCAATGTCACCACGGGAATATTGAAAGCATCACAAAAGCGGACAAAACGCGCAGCTTTGATAGACGCCTTGATATCCAAGCAACCTGCCAATACCAAGGGCTGATTGGCAACAATCCCAATGGAACGTCCTTCCATGCGGGCAAAACCAATCAAGATATTTTTTGCATAGTCAGGTTGAAGCTCAAAGAACTCGCCATCATCCACAATCTTCGTAATTAATTCCTTCATATCGTATGGTTGATTGGGATTGGAGGGTACCAAAGTGTCTAAAGAGAAGTCCGGTTCTTCAGTGCGCATAGCGCCATGAATCATTGGGGGCTTTTCTCGATTAGATAAGGGGAGATAGTTGAAGAAACGACGCAACATCATGATCGCGTCAACATCGTTCTCAAATGCCAAGTCACATACGCCAGATATAGTTGAATGCGTTACAGCACCACCCAACTCTTCAGCGGTCACATCCTCATGGGTAACAGTCTTCACCACCTCTGGACCTGTGACAAACATGTACGAGCTATCTTTAACCATGAAGATAAAGTCCGTCAGCGCTGGTGAGTACACGGCACCGCCGGCGGAAGGACCCATGATCAATGAGATCTGCGGAATGACACCCGAAGCAGTGACGTTACGCTGGAAAATTTCAGCGTAACCGCCTAATGAAGCTACCCCTTCTTGAATACGCGCGCCACCAGAATCATTTAAACCAATCACGGGTGCGCCAACTTTGAGCGCCTGATCCATGATCTTGCAGATTTTTTCAGCATGCGCTTCAGACAAAGATCCACCTAAAACTGTAAAGTCTTGAGAGAACACAAATACCAAGCGCCCATTAATCATGCCGTAGCCGGTAACAACACCATCCCCTGGAACAGTTTGATCGGCCATACCAAAATCGTAGCAGCGATGTTCAACGAACATATCCCACTCTTCGAAAGTACCTGCATCCAATAGGAGCTCAATACGCTCGCGGGCAGTGAGTTTTCCTTTTGAGTGCTGCGCCTGAATACGCTTTTGCCCGCCACCTAATCTGGCGAGCTCTCGCTTTGCTTCAAGCTGTTGAATAATTTCCTTCATACCAACTCCCTTAGAAAAATTCGTGACCCATTGCCTCAAGTAAACGTCTTGCCGCAACTGAAGCAGCCATGGTTCCTTGATTGACTTGAGAACTTAAGATGGGTAAAAGTTCTTGTACTGCCGGATGATTTCTAAATGCATTTTTTAAACCAGCATCAATCCGGTCCCACATCCAAGACCCTGATTGTTGTTTGCGACGTGCTTGTAATAAGCCATTTGCATTTTGTAATTTCTGATACTGGAGAATTTTTTCCCAAAGTTCTGTGATACCAGTGCCCTGCAGAGCACTCATACAAAGAACCGCTGGATGCCAATAAGTTTGATCATGTGAAGCATGATCAGGGTTACCCTGAAAACCCAAGAGGCGTAATGAACTTGTAATAAATAACTGTGCCCGCATGGCAGCATCGGGATCGATATCGGCTTTATTGATGACGATCAAATCTGCCATCTCCATCACACCCTTTTTGATGGCCTGCAAATCATCACCAGCATTGGGTAGTTGTAGAAGTAAAAACATGTCAGTCATGCCAGCAACGGCGATTTCGCTCTGCCCTACGCCAACCGTTTCAATAATCACCACATCAAATCCTGCGGCCTCAGCCACAAGCATTGCTTCACGCGTCTTTTCTGCGACGCCGCCTAAAGTTCCCGATGAAGGGCTAGGGCGGATGAACGCTGCATCTAAGACAGAAAGTCGTTCCATCCGCGTCTTATCGCCCAAGATCGAACCACCTGATAGTGTCGATGAAGGATCAATTGCCAATACTGCTACACGGTGACCTTTTTCTATTAAGTAAAGACCGAGGGATTCTATTAAAGTCGACTTACCAACACCTGGGACGCCAGAGATACCTAAGCGAAATGACTTGCCAGTTTTAGGCAGCAAGGCATTAAGTACATCATCAGCACGATGACGGTGATCTAAGCGCGTAGATTCAAGCAGGGTAATAATCTTGGCCAAAGCCCGACGCTGGGCAGACGAAGGAAGACCCGTAAGATCGTTGACTAGTCCCTGATCAGCGGCGTTGAGCATTTTCAACAATCTAAGTTCAAGTAGGTTTTACAGATTTGCGAATCTGTTCGAGCACATCTTTAGCCGATGCTGGAATTGGAGTTCCTGGACCATAGATTCCCTTAACACCTGATTCGTAGAGGAATTCATAATCCTGACGCGGGATCACACCGCCAACAAAGACAATGATGTCATCAGCACCCTGTTTCTTCAACTCAGCAATAATGGCTGGCACCAAAGTCTTATGACCAGCAGCTAAAGTTGAAATACCCAGCGCATGAACGTCATTCTCAATAGCCTGGCGCGCACACTCTTCTGGGGTTTGGAATAAAGGTCCAATGTCAACGTCAAAACCCAAGTCAGCAAAAGCAGTGGCTACTACTTTAGCGCCGCGATCATGACCATCCTGACCCAACTTAGCAATCATCACACGCGGACGACGACCGAAGTCTTTTGCAAAGTCAGCGATTTCTACTTTGAGTTTCTCCCAGCCTGCGGCTGAGTCATAGGCAGCTGCATACACACCGGTCACCTTTTGAGTATCGGCGCGATGGCGCCCGTAAACTTTTTCCAATGCATCAGAAACCTCACCAACGGTAGCGCGTAAGCGCATGGCGTTGACAGCCAACTCTAACAAGTTGCCCGTGTTTTCTTCAGCGGCTTTTGTTAATGCATTTAGTGCAACTTCTACTTTCTGAGTATCTCGCTGCGCTTTGATTCCTTTTAAGCGCACAATTTGACTGTCCCGTACTTGGTCGTTATCAATCATGCGTACATCAACCAAATCTTCTTTAGCCAGTTTGTATTTGTTGACTCCCACAATGACATCAGACCCAGAATCAATTTTGGCTTGTTTCTCAGCAGCGGCAGCCTCAATTTTGAGCTTAGCCCAGCCACTCTCGACCGCCTTAGTCATACCACCCATGCCATCTACTTCTTGAATAATTTCCCATGCCTTATCAGCCATCTCTTGCGTGAGGCTCTCCATCATGTAAGAGCCGGCCCAAGGATCAATCACGCTGGTAATGTGGGTCTCTTCTTGAATGATTAATTGCGTATTACGGGCAATCCGGCTTGAGAATTCAGATGGCAAAGCAATGGCTTCATCAAATGAATTGGTATGCAAAGATTGAGTGCCACCAAATATCGCAGACATCGCTTCTATCGTGGTTCGCACTACGTTGTTATAGGGGTCTTGCTCCGTCAGCGACCAGCCAGAAGTTTGGCAATGCGTACGCAGCATCAAAGACTTTGGATTCTTCGGATCAAAGGACTTCATAATGCGCCACCACAGTAGTCGTGCCGCTCGCAACTTAGCCACTTCCAAATAAAAATTCATGCCCATTGCAAAAAAGAACGAGAGTCGCCCTGCAAAACCATCGACATCGAGGCCTTTAGCCAATGCCGTTTTGACATATTCCTTACCATCCGCCAGTGTGAAAGCGAGTTCCAAGACTTGATTGGCACCAGCTTCTTGAATGTGATAACCCGAAATTGAAATCGAGTTGAACTTAGGCATATTTTTAGCGGTGTACTCAATGATGTCACCAATGATCCGTATCGAGGGCTCTGGTGGGTAAATATAGGTATTACGCACCATGAACTCTTTCAGAATATCGTTCTGAATCGTGCCAGAGAGCTGCTCTTGCTTTACACCCTGTTCTTCACCCGCGACAATGTAACCTGCCAAGACTGGCAGTACAGCGCCATTCATCGTCATCGATACAGAAACTTTGTCTAACGGTATACCGTCAAATAAGATCTTCATATCCTCTACAGAATCAATTGCCACACCAGCTTTACCTACGTCACCTGTGACCCGTGGATGATCTGAGTCATAGCCACGATGGGTTGCTAAATCGAATGCAACTGAAACACCTTGGCCACCTGCATCGAGGGCTTTTCGATAAAAGGCATTGGATTCTTCTGCTGTTGAGAAACCGGCATATTGACGAATCGTCCAAGGGCGCACTGAATACATCGTGGCTTGTGGTCCACGCACAAACGGCTCAAATCCAGGCAATGAATTTGCATACGGCAAATCCTCGGTATCGGCTGAGGTGTATAGTGCTTTTAGATGAATGCCATCGGGGGTTTTCCAACCCAATGCATCAACGTTTCCATTAGGTGCAGATTTTTGTGCTGATTTCTTCCAAGCGTCTAAATTTGTTTCTTGCACATCTGGCCAAGAAGACGATTCTGACTTTTTCTGATTGCTACTCATAAAGCACTCCTAGTTGGCTTTATTGCATATTTACAATATTCATCTGCCATTTTGCTTGACTTTTCTCAATTTGTCTACATAATGTATACATAATTATGAATACAAAGCTCATTAATAGACCTTTATACGAAGACGTTGCAGAACGGCTTCGGACGCAGATATTTGCCCATGAGTTGGCTCCAGGCAGCTGGTTAGATGAACAAAGCCTGGCTCAGGAGTTCGGAATTAGCAGAACCCCGATGCGAGAAGCCATCAAAGTATTGGCCTCAGAAGGTCTAGTAACAACCAAAATGAATCGTGGCGCCTATGTCACTGAGGTCGATAGACGGGATTTGGAGCAAATCTTCACCATTCTCTCCCTATTAGAGGGTCAAGCTGCCAAGGAAACGGCCCTTATAGCCACTGAAGAGCACTTAACGCAGTTAGATAATCTGCACCATCGTCTAGAAAAAGCAGCTGCAGATCGAGATATAGAGCAGTTTTTTGAGGTGAACGTCAAATTTCATGATTTGATCCAAGAGATTGCCGGCAATAAGTGGATGAATGGCGTGATTGCTGACCTTAGAAAGGTTCTGAAACTGCAACGGCGCGATTCCCTCAGTCGCAGTGGGCGCCTACAGAACTCACTACTGGAACATCGAGAAATACTTCAGGCCATATTGAAACGTGATTCTGTTGAGGCTGAAGCTGCAATGCGTAAACACCTTGCACGCGGTCTAGAGGCCACCAAATAAAGTCCAGACTTCAAGATCAAACATGATCAGCCAAAAAAAATGCCTGGAAATTTCCAGGCATTTTTGCATTGATTGCTAGTGATTTACTTCTTCACAACTAAATTGCCTGGTAAAGAAGAAACATAAGCAGCTATGTCATGCAAATCAGCATCTGAAAAAGCCTGTACCTGAGAGGACATGATGGCATTCGTACGGCCATACTGAGCATTGCCATTCCCGACTTGATAAGCGTGCAAAGCATAGTAAATATAGTCAGAATGCTGGCCTGCTAACTTTGGATAGACGGGCAAAATGGGTGCATTTAAGCCAGCACCATGACAAGAAGCGCAATTGGCTTTTTCAACCAAAGCTTGACCTTTATCTAAGTTAGCGGCGTTAGCTAAACCAATGCAAGACAATAAAACGGCAGTAATGAGTGTGACTTTCATATGACGGTCTCTAAATATCACTTCAATGAGTTATTAGGTGAGCTGGCAGTCTGCGCAGCATAGTATTCGCCGATATCAGCCATATCTTGATCTGACAAGCTAGTAGCAATAGCCCGCATCGTAGGATGCTTTCTTTCGCCCTTTTTGTATGCAGCCAAAGCAGTGGCAATATAGGCGCCATTTTGACCACCTAACATCGGCACTTTATAAACGATTGGATAGTCAGTACGGTAGTCAGGAATGGAGTGGCAACCAATACAAAGCCAAACCTTACCTTTACCCCCATCAGCTGAACCTTTTACATCGGCAGCTTGGGCAGAAAATCCAGTAAATACCAAAATAGCGCAAACCGCTAATTGGGGAAGAGTGAAAAGTTTTTTCATAGAAATCACTGATTATTTAATTTGATCCATAACAAGTGGTGGAAGTATAGCGGAGAGTAGCCAAAACAGTCCTGGAACGCAGAAAATCGGTAAAAATGCTGAAATTTATGAGCCTTTTACCTATACTGAGGCGCTCCATAAACGACTTTTTAGGCCAGTCATGACTAAGAACAAAACCCGCTTTGATGGTTCCCAAAGCTATGTAGCTACTGATGACTTAAAGCTGGCTGTCAATGCAGCTATAGCCTTACAGCGTCCTCTTTTAATCAAAGGTGAGCCTGGCACAGGTAAAACAATGCTGGCTGAAGAAGTTGCTGCTGCCCTCAAAATGCCTTTACTGCAATGGCATATCAAATCCACTACCAAAGCACAACAAGGCTTGTATGAATATGACGCCGTTAGTCGACTACGAGATTCTCAGTTGGGCGATGAAAAAGTGAAGGATATTGGTAACTACATAGTAAAGGGCGTCTTATGGCAAGCGTTTGATGCTGATGAACCTACCGTATTACTCATTGATGAAATCGACAAAGCTGATATTGAATTTCCGAATGATCTCTTGCGAGAAATCGATCGCATGGAATTTTATGTTTATGAAACGCGTGAGCTCATCAAAGCAAAGCACCGCCCTCTTGTCATCATCACCTCAAATAATGAAAAAGAACTACCCGATGCATTTTTGCGTCGTTGCTTCTTTCATTACATTACCTTCCCAGATGCTGGGACAATGCAAAGCATTGTGGATGTGCATCACCCCAATATCAAACAAGATCTGCTAGATGCAGCACTTAAATCTTTTTATCAAATCAGGGCTTTGCCAGGCCTCAAGAAAAAGCCCTCCACTTCGGAACTCATTGATTGGTTAAAACTACTCTTGGCCGAAGATATTCCAGCTGAAGCCTTATATAGCTCAGATGAAAAGATTGTGGTGCCGCCCTTGCATGGTGCTCTGCTAAAAAATGAACAAGATGTGCATTTGTTTGAACGCCTAGTGATGATGAATCACAATCATCGTTAAACGACACAGTATTTACTTAGCCTTCTTAGTCTATTAGATGCTCATTCAATTTTTCCTCAATCTCAAGGAGGCGAAAGTACCGGTATCGGTGCGAGAGTTTTTGACCTTATTAGAAGCACTCAAGTCTGATGTGATAAACCCTTCAATTGATGAGTTTTATCAATTAGCCAGAATGACTTTAGTCAAAGATGAACAATACTTTGATCGCTTTGATCAAGTCTTTGGCGCTTATTTCAATGGTATTGAGCAGATCATTGCCATGCAGCCAGAGATCCCCTTGGATTGGTTAGAAAAGAAACTTCAAAGAGTGCTCTCTGATGAGGAAAAGGCTGCACTGAAGAAGTTAGGTGGACCAGAAGCGCTAAAGAAGCGCCTTGAAGAACTCATGAAAGAGCAAAAAGATTGGCATGGTGGTGGTAATAAATGGATTGGTGCAGGTGGTTCCTCCCCCTTTGGTCATAGCGGCTACCATCCGGAAGGGATTCGGATTGGTGGTGAAAGCGCTGGTAATCGCACTGCTATTAAAGTCTGGGAAGCCAGAGAATTTAAAGACTATGACGCAAACCTCGCATTAGGCACGCGCAATATTAAGTTGGCTTTGCGAAGATTGAGACGCTTTGCTAGAGAAGGATCTCATTTAGAGCTTGATCTAGATAAAACAATTCATTCCACGGCAGCGAATGCTGGCATGCTGGATATCAAAATGCGGCCTGAGCGTCACAACCAAGTAAAGGTGCTATTACTTATGGATGTGGGTGGCTCGATGGACGATCACATTCAAAGAATTGCCGAGCTCTTCTCTGCTGCCAAAACAGAATTTAAACACCTTGAACATTATTACTTTCATAACTGCGTTTATGAAAGTTTATGGCAGAGCAATCGACGTCGTCGCGATCAAGTCACGCGTACTCAAGACATCATTAATAAATATGGCTCTGAATACAAACTCATTTTTGTCGGGGATGCCACCATGTCCCCTTATGAAATTTTGAGTCCTAATGGTTCGGTGGAATATAACAACCCCGAAGCTGGAGCAACC
>CAIMXN010000023.1 GCA_903845455.1 uncultured beta proteobacterium
AGATTTGATAGCCCAAGCTATGGCGCCGTTATATCGCGTAATTAATGGTTTGCTAGTGGTGACTGTATTTATGGTGATTGGTCTATGGCTTTCAGGTAATGGTACCAATGCAGGTGCTTTTGACTTAGCCCGTATTCTGGTGCCAGACGAGGCACGTAACATCGTGTGGCAGAATCGCTTGGGTGCTCCTGACGCCAATAAAGAGGCAAGCCCCCCAAGTCAGCCCGCCGATCAAGACATCCTAGCAAGCTCTTATAGGGATGCGCAACTTCAACAGCAGTCAGGCCTAGTTGGTGTGAAAAAACAGACTATTGCCTTGTTAATGCCTTCGGTAGCGCATGTCCAAGTTAAACCCATTTCACACTTAACAGATCAGATTCCAACTTCTAAGATAGATCCACAGGCTTTGGATACTAATTTGATGAGCTCACTCCAGAATCAACGAGCGGTAGCGGACTTCTTTGAAAAAAAATACAGCCTTGAGCGTACGAAGATCGAAGAGTATGTCTCTAACGCCGTGTTGATAGCCAAGGAAGCTAATATTGATCCTGTGCTGCTATTGGCAGTCATGTCGATAGAGTCTAATTTCAATCCCAATACCAAAAGTACCGCCGGTGCTGAAGGTTTAATGCAGGTGATGACATCAGTCCATAAAGACAAATACGCTCTTTATGGTGGAGCATCGGATGCCGTAAAGCCTGAGGTCAACATTCGTGTTGGGGCATATATTTTGAAATACCTGATCGCCAGTACTGGTTCATTGCGCATTGGTTTGAAGTTTTATGTTGGCGCTGCCAATGCTGAAGATGATGGTGGCTATGCAGAAAAGGTCATGGCTGAACGCCGCCGTATTATGAGTCTCTGTCAGCCTGCTAGCCCAAATAAACTAACCTTAAATGGTAAAGATTTGCGTTCATAAGATTTAGTAAGCATTAAAAAATCAAGGCCACCAGATTTGGTGGCCTTTTCCTTGGCAGAATCCTTGCTAAATGATCTTTAGTTCACACCATGTAATTCAACATCGAATATCAGCGTAGCATTTGGGGGAATAACACCACCAGCACCACGGGCACCGTAGCCCATCTCTGCAGGGATGATGAGAGTACGTTTACCGCCAATCTTCATGCCTGCAACACCCTGATCCCAGCCCTTAATGACATGACCAGCGCCCAAGGGGAAGCTAAAGAGCTGACCGCGATCCAAAGAGCTATCAAATTTCTGGCCTTTATGGTCTGGCGCATTCTCATCAAATAGCCAGCCAGTGTAATGAACGTCCACTTCCTTGCCTACGGTTGCTTCTGTGCCATCACCTACTACGGTATCGATTTGCTTAAATTCACTCACAATATTTTCCTCTTCAACTGAAATTGATTGGCTAGTATATTCTGAGCTTTGTTTCATGTCCTAGTGAACTCAAACCCCTCATGACAAATTATTGGCCTAGTTCTGCGTATAAAACCTTAAAGATTGGTTCTGATAAGCAATTATTGGTTACCGACGACTTTTTGCGGACTTACTTATTAAGACCAGAATTAAATTTGGTACCCGAGTCTTGTGATGCAGAAAAAGCGTTGCATCAACGTTTGACTACCAACCCACGTGCCGAGATCTCTGCTGGCGATATCGCTGGCATGGCTGATGAAGATATACAGGTTAACTATCAAGTGTGGCTGCGTTACCGAACCAAATTATTAGCTGCTAGCTCTCTTGAAAATTTCTATCTCAGTTTGTTTGATGGTGACGGGGTTGATGTACCACCTTTATTTATTGCACAGCTGGCACAAATATTTATCCACCATATTTTGGGAGATGATCCCCACCCTTTAGATGCTCGTATGGGAGAGTTATTTTTTAGGACCCAAAAAATCAGCGTGCTAGATGATGGTGTTGTGATGGGTGCGGACGATGAAGTGGTCTCACGCAATGCCCAAGCAGGCGAGACGGGGAACATCATGGATTTACTGAAGGGCAAATCCATGAACATGCGATCGATAGATTTAGATGTGGTGCATGAAGAGAATGCTGACATTTATTGGACAAGAGACGAAGATTATGATTTAGCGGTGCAGCTCAATGTTGGTCAGCCACCAATGAACCACTTTTGTCGTGTCTTAGAAAAATGGATTAATCATTTTTTAGGTGTGCAGGTACGTATTACCCCCATGCAGCAGATCACCGATACTAAATGGTCATGGCATGTTGGCTTGGACGCAGCTGCTACAGAGATTCTGAATAAGCTTTATAACGAAGAGCTTGTTGAGGCTGAGGAATTAGCCAAAATCATTTCACTTTTTCGTTTGGATTTTATTGATGCTGCTGCCGTAGCTCGAGCCCTTGAAGGTAAGCCTGTGTATTTAGGAATTGCCATGAACGACGAAAAACAATTAAAG
>CAIMXN010000024.1 GCA_903845455.1 uncultured beta proteobacterium
CAAGCACCAAAGGAGCCCCGTTGCACCCGTTCCGAAGGACATCCGCAGTTGAGATCAATCTCATCGTAACCCCACTGCTGCGCTAACTCTGCTGCCTTAGCTAAGTCTGATGGCTCGCTACCACCTAATTGCAATACCACTGGATGTTGATCTTGGGAGTAATCTAGATGGCGTGGCACATCACCATGAATAAGTGCACCCGTAGTTACCATTTCGGTATACAGCACAGCCTGCTTAGTCAGAGTGCGATGAAAGGAGCGGCAATGCCGATCCGTCCACTCCATCATGGGAGCGACCGCTAGGCGCTTATTCAGAATATTGCTCATCAACGTAATGCTTATCTCAAATGAATTTTATAAGCTATTTTAGATGAGTTACTGCATTCAGACCTTTGCTTTAGATGAGGCAAAAGAAAAAACAAGCGAAGTTGCCTTTAATTAAAACCATTGATTCTGATTTACGCTAACTCAAGTTCGCAATCTTCGCCTCTAGTTCATGCGCCACTTCTAATACACCCTCATATCCAGATCGTACATGGCTTGGTAAATCGGGGTCACCAATCATGGATCCCAGAGTTTCCACAAGACTATAAACAATGCCTTTGGCGGCGCCAAGAGCAATACTCTTCTTAGTCACAGCCTCATCAATATGATTGACTGCGTCCAGAAAATAATCATGGCCTGGTAGCCCATTCAATCCTAGCGGTTCTTTATTCATTTATCCCCCCCCTTATAGCATTTGATCTACTTTGTAGAAAAACTTGCGAGCGTAGGCAAGGATCTCTTTATCAGATGGATGATCAACTGTTTCTACGCCTACGATATTAGCGGCAAGCTGTTGATCATGGTGATGAGCATGCTTAATTAATTCTAACTTTGCTGAGCCAGGTCCTAGAATCAAAATCTCTTTGGATTCTTTGACCGCCTCGATAACTGAATGGAGATATTTGGTATCTAAGGCAAGCTTGCCACTACCTATTTCATTCGCCTTGTGGTGCAAATGAGCATGGGTAGATTTTGTTTTAATGATCTCAGCCTCATTAGCATCTTGACTGAGAAACATCACATGTGCCTCTTTATGATCAATCCAAATGACTGCGTGATTTAATGACATAAGAACCTTATTAAGTTATCTGTTGATACTTATACCCTACTCCTTTATTTCCTCAATTACAGCATTCAAGGGCTAATAAAAGCCATATTGAGTGATCTGATGATCTAAATCAAATGGATTTCTCTTTGACTTCTAAATGATCTGTCCGCTCCTGTTACTGGATCTTTAAAGATGATTTGTTTTGCTAAAAGTTGCAGGGGTTTAGAAAAGTCTAAGTCATATTTTTGATAAGGAGTCAGGATTGGGTATATCTGATCGTACTTAATGGGAATGCCTAAGGCATTGAGGTGGCAACGCAATTGATGTTTCTTGCCACTACCCGGGGTTAAACGATATTTAGCCCAAGGCTTCATGACTTCAATCAACTCAATATAGGTATCTGCATTGGGTTCGCCTAACACTTCTATCATCTGTAAAAAGTGTGCCGACTCTTCTAGTCGACTGCGATAAGTCATCGGCAATTTTTCCTCGAGCTCTTCTGAGTAAGCTGCCACCACTTCATATACTTTCGTCACGGCCCGATCTCGAAACAGATTTTGATACTGAGCCCTCTCTTGCGCTTGCACGGAAAATAGGACTAGGCCAGCAGTATCACGGTCAATCCGATGTATTGGGCTTAAGGTCTGTAAACCTGTTTTTTGCTTGAGGCGATTGAGTAAGGTTTGGTGCAAATAAAGACCGCTGGGTGTGACTGGCAAAAAATGGGGTTTATCAGCTACTAAAAGATGTTCATCCTGATAAAGAATTTCTTCCTCAAAAGGAATGTTGGGCTCCCGCGCCAAACGCCTGAAATACAGTAAATGGGTATTGGGCTGATAGGCATCAAGCGCTACCACTGGCTGCCCCTCTGTGGTCATCACCAAACCCTCTTTAAACCTCGCCACCCACTCTGAAGGCTCAATATGCGGAAAATTACTGACAAAAAAATCCAGCAGATTAGTATAAGTTTGACTAGTAGGCAAATATACGCGTGATGAAGAGACTCCTTCGGAATTGACTTGCATGCACCTACCCTATGACTTATTAAGTATTAATAGTCAACTATTTTAAATTATTCCTTGGGCTGATAGCACCTAGCTTAATGCCGTCACGATAATCGCTGCCCATATAGACGTTTTTATGCAGAGATCGATTTTTCTAAAAGCTTAGATAGTATTTCGTAGCGCTTTATCGCTAGCTTAGTGGGGAGAATCTTCTTTTTTCTGCCATCCACTGAATCAAGAGCCTGTTTTACATAACCCAATGTAATGAGTTTTTGCAATCGTCCATGCAATGTAGCTTGTGAGCCAATATGACTTAATACTAATAAATCGCCAACTAAAATTTCACCACCTTGTGAAAAAGTCATCATGATCCAGTCAAGCAACTGGGTTTCAATTGCATCTAATTTGGTTACTCCGCC
>CAIMXN010000025.1 GCA_903845455.1 uncultured beta proteobacterium
CGCTCTTGATTGCGACTGTCATCATAAGAAGACAAATTGGCGCTATCTATAGGAATAGAGCGATCGGCAATGTTGTTATTTGCCAAACCATAAAGGGGTTTAGTAGTTGGTGTAAGGGAGTTCGCTGCAAAAACGCTGTTCTTTTCCTCATGTTCCGTATGCCCTAAATAATGGTGTGCCAATTCATGGCCCAGGGTAGTGGCTAGAACATCAGGGCTGTTGCCAAAGCGCAACAAAAAGCCACTTGTCAGAATGATGAGGTCATAGCCTTGTTGTTTTTTAGCAAAAGCGTTGACCTCATTAGAGGCTGTCAGACCAATAGTGAAGCTCTTATTAGTCTGTTCCTGAATACGTTTATGGACGATGGCCAATTGCATCAAAACCTCTGCAGAAAGCCCTAAATTGAGCTGCCTAGGTAGATTTTGATCCCCTTTTTCAATGGCTTTCCACCACTGTGTATTCGGAATCTGCACAGCAAATGAGTTATTTTGGGCTGCCTGAGCAGTAGTGTGAAGCATACAAATTGCCCAGAACACAGCGATTATTTTGTTGATCTTCATTGCCTACATCCTCTTAAGTTATTGATTTTTCTAAAAAATTTCTAAATAAGCCCTAGGGCGTAATAAGCAACTTTTAAAAAAAGTACTATCATAAGTACTATTAATAGTACTTTTATAAGAATCTTCTAAAGCATTGAAAATAATGAATAAAGAGCTTTATAGAAGGTTCTATTAAATGTACTGTTAATAGAGAATTGAATAATACTACTTAGAGTGTAAAAAGCAAATATTTATTTATACGCTAAAGTGTGTAATAATTAGTACTCTTAATCAGACCCTGAATAAGGTGACGTATGAACGCAATTTCTGCCAATGATCTAAAGGTCAAAGGGATTAAAGCTTTGGAGGAAGAGCTGACTTCACAGTCAGAGGTGGCAGTGCGTGTGCGTGGCCAGCTGAAATATGTCGTGATGACCCATGAGCATTACCAATACATGCGTGAATGCGAACTAGAGGCTGCCTTATCAGAGTCCCGTGCAGACATAGAAGCAGGGCGTTATGAGGCGGTATCGCCTGGTGAACACTTGAAAAAAATTAAAAGTGGCTCCCAGAAAAACGAGCACTCGAGTTCGCGAACTGCCTCCCATGCTTCCAAGTGAGGGATTGAGGTGAAAGAGCTTGTTTTCACGGAGCGCTATGCCAAGCGTGCTACCCAATTTCTGAAGGCGCATCCAGAAGTCGAAAATCAGTATGCGAAGGCGCTGCAATTGCTGCAAATGAACCCGGTTCATCCGTCATTACGCCCCCATTCCTTTGAGGGCAGGTTAGCTGGGGTGCAGACCGTTACCTTAAGCTCCATAACATTAGAAATGTTGTTAAGCGGTGAGCAGGTAGTACTTCTCAATATTGCCTCAAATCAATTAGATTAAATTTCTTTAATTGAGTAAATTGAGTGCCCTGTGGTCTCGTCGTTCATTGGAATTTCGCCTTTAAGCTAGCTATTGTCAGGTAATATGATGCAATGAGCTTAAGCTATATCTGGTGTCTTGTAGTCATTAAGATAAAGAGGCGATATGGGTATTAAACAATTAAATGCAAGCTATCTTATCCATGAAGATCGAATTCTATTTCGCTTTAATACGGATGAGGCTGCAGAGTTTCGTCTCTGGTTTACGCGGCGCGTTAGCTTATTCATCCTGGGAGCTACCGCGCAATTATATGAAAAACAGCTCGAAAAAAACCATGCCCCCGAGACTGCAAAAGCGATTGCTCAATTTGAGCAGGCGAGCCTGGAAGATCAGATAAGTCATTCCGATGGATCTGGAAAGGCTGAGGAGTATCAGGGCGGCACTCAATATCCTTTAGGCGCTGATGCACTGTTGGTGATGGACGTTAAATGTCAATTGAGTAACGAGGGTGGGTCTGATGTTCTTTCACTTGATTTTATTTTGCCAGGCAATGCCAATTTAAATTTAAAACTGGATGGGCGGATGCTCCAAGCCTTATGTGTTTTACTCAATCATCTGGTGGTTAATGCTCAGTGGCAAACTCCTTCCCAACTGCCAGTTGGCGAACCTGAACAAGTCTCCTTAGAAAAATCTGCTACCAAAATTCCTTTGCA
>CAIMXN010000026.1 GCA_903845455.1 uncultured beta proteobacterium
ATTAGCGTCATCTGCTCTTTCACTATGGGTTTGATTTTCTGACTCTAGCTCTGTCAGAAGTTTTTTATTTGATGCTTGGCTTTTTTTCATAGTAAGCCCTTAAGACTGATTGTCTTAACTAGACTAATGATCTTTTAAGCATTGGGCACATATTTAAGACCCTACTGACTAAAGTGCCACTATCTAAATGTCGTTTTAAACGACATTACTCATTGGAGTCGAGGGTTAAACCTAGCTATGTTTGATTTTAGTAAGGGCTAAATTGCCTTGTCATATAAAAAGTCAATTCATGATAGTTATCGGCTGGAGGAGACGCCAACCAACTGCGGGTGGTTTTTTCTTTTGGCGAAACTTTTATTTTTAGATGCTTTTATAACCAGTACTTTTTAAAAGGTTTTAGCGCAAGCAAGCGCTAACCTGACATAAAAGTGCCGCTAGATTGTCATAATCCTCGCCTAGATTAAAGGGGCAGTTGCTTTGCTTGGATAAGCGTATCTCAAAATTAATGTAGCTAATTGGAGGCCAAAATGCCCGTCAAAAAATTTATCAAAAATAGACCCCGTATCAGCTTTTCAATTCTCGCTGGAGTTTGTATTGGCGCAAGCTTGGCAGTAACGCAAGTACAAGCAAATATTCAAAGCCAATCAGAAATTTCCCAAAGAAACCCACATCACATTCCTGGCGACCTAAGCCCTAAGTCAAGCCTCCTAGAGAGCATTCTTGATCCAATTAGATTGGAGGTGAAGGACTTGATGAAGGAAGTTAAAGAAGAGGCATTTATGAAAGACAGCGAAACCATTCACGAGGTTGCTTTTAAAGATAAGCACGCGCATTCCAAGCCTATTTACGACTATACAACTGGCACGTCGAATTGAGACGATAGGATCAGATATCCTAGGCCCTGGGTCGATTCCGATCAGGGCCACAAAGAAACTTAAAACATTAGATGTGGTCCATAGAATCTCTAGTGTTAGCCGCGGTCTGGCACCTTTTCCTTAGGCCTTCCAGCCCTCACCTTGACTCGGGGTGTTGTTTAAAACGACTAACCAATTTGGCATTCCTGTGTTGGTCAAGCGTTGATTTAAGCGACGATTATTGATGTAGGTCAAGAACGTGGCCAAAGACATAAACTATCCTTAATGCATCTTTTAGAAGAAACATCAATATGAGTGCATTAAAAGACGCTATCGAGAAATTAAAAGAAACTGGATCTATTGGGCTAGAAGACTTTAGAAATCTCAAGATGAAAGAACTTGAATCTCTCACCGAAGAAATCAAGCAATGGTGTCTTTATGGAAATGGCAAACCCGAGAAGTTGGGAAAGAAACATAAAGAGCATTAAAGCCTAATCTTCCAAATCCTCACTGCTGTCATCAACCCTGTATTCCACTTTAATTTTCTTAAGCACTGGATGCAAAAGAGAATTGGTATCCTTGGGAGATGGGTCAGTTAAATAGCAATAACCATAAAAGGGTATTGGCTCTTTTTCAGCATGCTCACGATCTTCGCTTGTAAAGGTAGTCATCATAGTTCTCCCCAATTGAGTCAACGTATGGTTACCTATGGGCTGTTAGAGCAAACTGAGGGTGACCAGTAAGGAGCAGAATTGCTCTTCATCTCCCATAAGTAGATCTTATTCTGAATGAATGAATATGACACATCTATCATTAATTGAAATATTTTTTAGTAATTTTAAATAGTGAAATTGTCATATATGGGCCTGAAATACAGGCCTCAATTGTGACAAAGGTGGATGCAAAAATTCATATAAATGTCATATGAAAGGTAGAGCATCTGATTCAAGTTCAATGCCTAATTGAAGGAGAGAAAAAATGCTAGATCAAAACCTAAATGACAAGGTTATTAATTTAAGAAGAATGGCTGCAGAGCATTTTCAAAAAGCAGCATGGAATCAATTATTAGCTCTAGATAAC
>CAIMXN010000027.1 GCA_903845455.1 uncultured beta proteobacterium
AGAGGCGCAGTTAGATTGGGCTCGCCACTGGTTTGATAAGGGTACGCAAGCCATAGAAAGTCTGCTGGTACAGCAAGAGCACTCTGGTAAACATGTTTTTGGTGATCAAATTACGATTGCTGATATTGCTTTAGCTTCTCACGTTGTGGGCGCCAACTTATTCAAAGCAAATCTCAAAGATGCACCCAAATTAATCAGTCTGATCCAGCCCTTACTGGAGATTGAAGCATTCAAAAAGGCGCATCCTTTGCAACAACCAGGTGCGCCAACGCCAACTTAAGGCTTCCATTACTGGATATTCACGCTCCGCATTGCCTCCTTTTTCTTAGGCATTGTTGAAGAGGCTGTACCATTTGCTGTAATTCTGTAATTCTCTCGCTAAGTTTTTTTAAAATAAACCTATTTATATCAAAGGCATCCGCAATGAAAATATTGATCGCCACCACTTCTTTGTTGATTTTGACTGCTTTTTCTGGAGCCGCTTATTCTCAAAGTAGTTTAGGTCCCGCAACTGCTGCAACTGTTAATGGTGCGGTGATCAGCAATGATGTCGTTGAGCAAGGCATCCAGGTTGCTTTATCTCAAGGCCAAAAAGATTCCCCAGAATTGCGTAACGCAGTGTTAGGAAAATTAATTGAAATTTCCCTTTTATCCCAACAGGCTGATAAAGATGGTCTAGCCAACTCTGATAAAGCAAATCGTCAATTGGCACAGATTCGTCAAAGCTATTTGGCTGACCTGGAATTGGCAACATTTAGCTCTCAAAATCCAGTGACTGATAGTGATATTCAGGCGGAGTACAACCGCCAAGTTGCATCTCTTGGGCCCCTAGGAACCATTACAGAGTACAAGGTAAGTGATATTGCGGTTGCAACAGAAGATAATGCAAAAACTGCTTTAGCTAGAATTAAAAAAGGTGAGTCATTTGATAAGGTCGCAAAGAGCGTATCTTTAGCGCCCAATAAAGTTCAAGGTGGTGCAGTGGGTTGGGTGCAAGCTGGACAGGTTCTACCACAGATTGCTTCTGTATTGGTGGCGCTGTCAGTTGGACAGGTTTCTCCGTTGCCAATCAAGATACCGGAGGGCTGGTATCTCATCAAATTGGAAGATAAAAAATCCAGTAAGCCACCAACACTGGAACAGGCGACACCTGCTATTCGTGCTGGGTTAACACAGAAAAAGCAATATGAGTTTTTGAACACCTTAAGGCAGACTGCCAATATCGTTGTTCAGTAATTCAATACTTTGACATTATTTTTTAAGACCAAGCCACTCAATCTACTGAACAGCTAGCTTCACCATTGCAGCAAGAAGTTGCCTCTACTGTTGCTGGCTCATTGGTGTAGCGAGCAATGTAGGCATGCTTACTTGTTAAGGGTAGTTGTATCCAGACAAAGTGGCCTGAGCCTGGAGCAACGTCAATCGATTCGCCTTTGGTATTCCACATTCGCTCTAGAACCATATCTTGATTGCCTTGCGGCTCAATGATCTCTAGCTTATCCCCAACAGAAAAACGATTTTTCACATCCACCTTAACGCGTCCAGTGGCTGCATCTATTTCGAGAGTTTCACCAACGTAAAGACTTCTGCCTGATAAAGAGTAGCCTCTCATATAGAGCTGATAGTCTTTATCGTGATGGCGCTCATAAAAGCCATCTGTATAGCCACGATTCGCTAAACCTTCTAAGTTACCCAATAGCGTTTTATCAAATGGCCTACCTTGAACCGCATCATTAATTGCGGTGCGATAGGATTGGCAAGTACGCGCAACGTAGTAAGGTGATTTGGTGCGACCTTCAATCTTAAAAGAATCTACTCCCATGGCAGTCAATCTCTCAATGTGCTCAACAGCGCGGAGATCTTTAGAGTTCATGATGTAAGTGCCATGTTCATCTTCTTCCATAGGCATTAAATCATCAGGTCTTTTGCCCTCCTGAAGTAAGACAATATCTCCACTTGGGGCTGTTTTGGCTGGTTTTACTTTGTAATCCCAGCGACAAGCATTGGTGCAAGCACCTTGATTGGGATCCCTGTGAGACATGTAACCAGATAGCAAGCAGCGACCTGAGTAAGCAATACACAAAGCGCCATGAACAAAGACCTCGAGCTCCATCTCTGGACAATCTTGACGCACTTCTTCAATCTCATCAAAGGAAAGCTCGCGCGACAAAATGACTCTACTAATACCAACAGAGCGCCAGAATTTTGCAGAAGCACCATTCACGGTATTGGCCTGAACTGATAAATGAATCGGCATCTCTGGCCAAGCTTCTCTAGCCATCATGATGAGACCAGGATCAGACATGATCAGGGCATCCGGCTTAAGCGCTACTACTGGTGACATATCTTTAATGTAAGTGCGTGTCTTTGCTCCATGAGGAAGCAGATTGGAGACTAAGTAAAACTTCTTACCTAGCGAATGTGCTGTATCAATTCCTTGCTGAAGAACTTCGATCTTGCCAAAATCATTATTTCGTACGCGCAGAGAATAACGTGGCTGACCCGCATAAATAGCATCAGCGCCAAAATCAAAGGCAGTTTTGAGCATGTCAAGGCTGCCGGCTGGGGCAAGGAGTTCTGGAATCTTAGTCATGCGCTTATTTTAGTGAATAACGAGAGTTTTGCTCGATTCTCCACATTTTGGCTTTAATCGCCCCTTATTCCTTGAATCTACTCATAAGCTAGCATGGTACGCATTCATCTTGATGAAGAGTATTCTATGTGGTCTATGGTGAGCATTATCTCTATGTATAGGCGCCTTCCCTATCTTTACCATCACACATTGAAGGCATCAACGAAAGAATGTAATGACCAAGCTCAAATCCAAGCCCATCCTAAAACGAGCTAGCCACATATTGTCCCAAGAATTTTCTACGCCTAAAGATATTGCTTGGGCCTGGGTTACCTTGCTGATGTCGCAAGAAGAGGAGAAGCGGGATAGCGAGGAAAAGCGTTATAGTCGCATTGCAGAATTTGAAGCTTGGATCTTAGGATTGGATCTTCCTAGAGACCCTAAAAATACTCAGGTCCACACAGTGAGCCCAGAGGCCGTAAAAAATACTGCTCGCAATGTATTTGAATGGCCCCATGAGTACATCTTCGAAGCACCAGCTAGTCCCAACCATCCAGATGCAAAAGTGACCTACAAAGACACGATCACGAAGCCTATTTTGGATGCTCTCAAAGATGCGAACGGATCTGATGACCGAGCTGCATTGATGGCGATTCTGGAGGGCTATGCAAAAGAGGGCAAGGAGCCTTTTGCGAGCATTACTGCAGAGGGTATCGAGTGGAAAGGGAGTAATTGGTCTGAAGGTGATAAATACAACCTTCTCACACTCAAGAGTTTGAACAACCGTTTAGCCAATCTGCGCAAAAAAGAATTGATTTAAGCTTTATCAATTGCCCACTGCAAGCGGGAAAAGAAAAACCACCTAAAAAGGTGGTTTTTTGTATTTGGCTCCTCGACCTGGGCTCGAACCAGGGACCTACGGATTAACAGTCCGGCGCTCTACCAACTGAGCTATCGAGGAATAAGCCGATATTATAGCAAGATGAAAGCAACTCTTCCGACTTCCCTTAAGATCCCGAAAGTACTTACCATTGCTGGGTCCGATAGCAGTGGTGGTGCAGGGCTTCAGGCCGACCTCAAAGTGATCACCTCACTTGGTGCTTATGGGATGTCAGTCATTACAGCTATTACAGCTCAGAACACTTTAGGGGTCACCCGCATCCAGGATGTGAACCTTGATGTAGTCGAAGCGCAGATGGATGCTGTACTGATTGATATTGGGGTGGATGTCGTCAAAATTGGGATGTTGGCCAGTCCAGAAATTGTTTCTACAGTTGCAAAAAGTCTGCGTCGTCATGGGGTCAAAAAAATTATCCTAGATCCAGTCTTAAGGGCAACATCCGGAGCGAGTTTGGGTGGTGACGATACAGCCCAAGCCATGATTGAACATTTATTTCCGCTAGCAAGCTTAATTACCCCTAATCTAGATGAAGTATCTTTGTTATTGGGTCGCGAGGTTTCTGGTCCGGAGGATTTCAAACTAGCAGCGCAAGAATTGCTCGATATGGGTCCTCAGGCAGTATTGATTAAAGGTGGACATCTCGATACAAAATACACCCAGTTAGTTGACTTCTTAATGTGGCGCACTGTAGAAGATGGGCTTGAAGTTGTACAGTCGAAAGAATTTAAACACTATCGAGTTCCCACTGAGAACACGCATGGTACTGGCTGTTCATTGGCCTCAGCAATTGCTACCTATTTAGCAGGTGGTCATGACCTTAGTCATTCAGTAGCAAAAGCGATTGCTTATGTTGAGGCAGGTTTAGAAGCTGGTCGATTTTTAAGTATTGGTGAAGGCTCAGGACCGCTGTGGCATATGTTTGAATTCTATCCAACGGCACTACCTAAAGAAGAAAATTAGTCTTAAGCTTCTTTAAGTTTTCATCAGCTCTTGTAGGTGTTTCACAGCAGCCTTTGGATCCTTGGCTTTTGTAATAGCTCGGATAACTGCTACTGAGCCCACTCCACTTTGCGCTACTGCATGAATACTACTTTCATCAATCCCACCAATGGCCACCAGAGGATATTGACTCATAAGTTTGGCATATTGATACAGACGTCCTAGGCCTTGTGGGGCAGTAGGCATTTGTTTAATGGGAGTGGGAAAGATTGCCCCCATGGCTATATAGCTGGGGCAAAAGCGATCGGCATACACCATCTCAGCGTATCCATGAGTGCTCAGCCCGAGTCGTAATCCTGAAGTGCGGATTGCTTCGAGATCTGCTGTCACCATATCTTCTTGCCCAAGATGAACACCATAAGCACCAGCCTCTAGTGCTTCTTCCCAATAGTCGTTGATGAATAGCAGCGTTTTACTATCTTTCGTAGCAGCAACTGCTTGAGTGATCTGTTTTTTTATTTTTACTTTATCGTCCGACTTAAAGCGCAGTTGCACGGTGGGTAATTCGGCATCCACCATCCGCTTCACCCAATCAGCATCTGGCATCACCCCATACAGACCTAAGCGTCTGGGGCACTCAGCAAAAGCCTTGGGATTCATATTGCGAGTCCAGGGCAGTAAATCAAAATGCTCCGGTCTTCTAGGCCACTTAAAAGGATCAAAGCCGCCATCTTGATGCACCATGCGCGACCAAGCCTTCCCAAGTACGCCTGCATCAGACTCAATAAAGCCCATCTCAATTGCAGCAAGCGCACCCACTAATTCATAATGATCGCCGGCATGTTCGTTATCAATTTTGGGGGGTGGCGAGGCTAATGTATAAGTAGGAATTGGTATAACTAAGTCAGCAGCACGGTGGGCGGCAATAATTTGATCTGCGAGGTCGCGCACAAGACTCATATTTTTACCTTAATTACCTTAGTCATCTTCATTAGCCTTGATGCCAAAAAGGAGTGCCAACTAAAGGAGTGCTAGCCTGTGCCGAAGCTTGTGCCCGCATAGCGCCGGATAAAAATGCAGAGCGACCAGCATCTACTGCCAGCGCAAAAGCTTTAGCCATCACCACAGGATCTTCAGCTAGCGCAACCGCAGTATTGAGTAAGACACCATCAAAACCCCATTCCATCACAGTGCAGGCATGCGATGGTAAACCAAGCCCGGCATCAACGAGCAAGGGCACTGTTAATCTCTCGCGTAAGAGTTTCATGGCATAGGGATTGAGTGGCCCTTGACCGGTACCGATCGGCGCAGCCCAAGGCATCACGGCTTGACATCCGACATCCACCAAGCGCTGACATAGAATCAGATCTTCTGTGCAGTAAGGCAATACTTTAAAACCATCTTTAATCAGGGTCTCGGCAGTTTGAACCAGCCTGAGTATGTCGGGCTGCAAGGTGTAGTCATCACCAATCAACTCTAACTTAATCCAGTCTGTCTCAAACACCTCGCGTGCCATGTGTGCGGTGGTAATCACTTCTTGAGGACTATGACAGCCAGCAGTATTTGGCAATACAGGTACTGCCATTTTCTTGAGTAGATCCCAAAAACCACTATGGGCCTCAGTGGTAGAGCTTCCTTGACGACGCAGGCTTACTGTAATCATGGCAGGATTGGATTGCGTTACAGCGTTCTCCAAAATTTGGGGAGAAGGGTAGCGTGAAGTACCAAGCAATAAGCGGCTAGTAAAGGTCTCCCCATACAGCACCAAAGAGTCTGGGTTCGCAAGGTGTTTGGTGAGGGGTGCAGTCATCTGTATTATTTAACCACCAGTGACTGGTGCGATGATTTCAATCTGATCGTTCTCTTGCAAGATATGCTCAGCATGCCGTGTTTTTGGAACAAAGTTTAAGTTCACCGCTACTGCATAAGGCGGTCTTGCTTTAATGAGTGCAACTACATCACTCACCTTACTACCCACAGGAAGCTTATGCTCAGTTTGATTGACGATTACGCGCATAAGCTTGCTTCTTGTGTACCAAATGCTTTATTCACACGCAAACCAAGATCCATCGCCGTCTTGCTATTACCTTCTTGCAGCAGTTCTAGTGCGCAATCCATGATTGCTGGTGAGATCATAAATCCATGGCGATACAAACCATTAATCAACATTAAGCCAGTGCGATCTGCTGGTTTGCTGAACTTGATTTCTGGCAGATTATCTTTCAAGGTTGGGCGACATTGCGTAGCCATCTCTAAAATGCGGGCTTCTGCAAAACCACTGTGAACGGTATAAATGGCGCTGAGTAATTCCATGGCAGAACGCACGCTGACCTCTGAGAGATCTTCGGATTCAATTTCAGTAGCGCCCACAACATAGATATGATTTTCTTTAGGTGCGATGTAAAGCGGGTAGCGAGGATGAATCAAACGAGTGGGGCGCTGTAAATTCACTTCAGGAGCATACAGACGTATCACTTCACCCCGCACCCCGCGCAAAGGATTGTGACTTGCATCATCTGCTTGCCATGCTGCTTTAGCACCTAATCCGCGACAGTCAATCACCCAATCGTGGCTATCACCTGCACGCAATTGCTCTGGTTCAGCAGAGATATTCCAGTGGCAGTTGACTTTCAAAAGCTCGAGCTCGATGAGTAGGGCATCTAGCAACTGGCGATTATCCAGCTGCCCTTCGTTTGGTAAATACAAGCCCTGCGTAAAACGATCGGCAACACTCGGTTCCAGTTCTCGTAAAGACTCACCAGTGAGTTTTTGGGGGGCGGTCAGTTGTTTGTTATTGCGACTATTTCTTTCGAGATGAGCAGTAAAGCGTTCTGCATCACTCGCATCTTGACGATGCCACACAATGAGCGTGCCATTTTGCTGAAAAAATACGGGGGTTGATAAATCAGCAATGATGTCTTTCCAACGAGGCAGACTATGGATACCCATGCGCACCACGTTATCTTCTGTGATGGCAGATTCAGCGAGTGGCGCCAGCATTGCCGCTGCAATTCTGGCAGGAGAAAGATCTGCGGCAGAGTTGCCTTTCTCAAAAAGATCAACTTGAGCACCACGTTTAGCAAGCGCAAGGGCAAGCATCCGACCCATGAGGCCGGCACCCACGATTGCATATTTGCTATTCGCGAATTTGCTCATCTAAATCACTTATTGATAAATCTCGCTACCGCGTTTACGGAACTCTGCAGACATTTCTTCCATGCCCTTCTCAGCTTCCTGTGCCGCAGCCGTCACTTCTGTAATTGGAATGACTTTCGGTGCTACTTTAGGATTTCCATCTGCATCTAAGGTGGCTGCATAGTCACGTACTTCTTGGGTGATTTTCATCGAGCAGAACTTAGGACCGCACATCGAGCAGAAGTGAGCAATTTTTGCACCTTCAGCCGGCAGGGTAGCATCGTGATATTCGCGAGCGCGCTCTGGATCGAGGCCAAGATTGAATTGATCTTCCCAGCGGAATTCAAAACGGGCTTTAGATAAAGCGTTATCACGCACTTGCGCACCTGGCAAACCTTTTGCAAGGTCAGCGCCATGGGCAGCAATCTTGTACGTGATGATGCCTGTCCGCACATCTTCTTTATCAGGCAAACCCAAATGCTCTTTGGGGGTCACGTAGCAAAGCATGGCGGTACCGTACCAACCAATCTGTGCAGCACCAATACCACTCGTAATATGATCGTAACCAGGGGCGATATCCGTGATCAATGGTCCGAGGGTGTAGAAGGGTGCTTCTAAGCAGTGCTTAAGCTCTTCAGTCATGTTTTCCTCAATGCGTTGCATTGGTACGTGACCAGGGCCTTCAATCATCACCTGAACATCGTGCTGCCACGCTTTGGCAGTGAGCTCCCCCAGCGTATGGAGTTCACCAAATTGTGCAGCATCATTGGAGTCAGCGATACAACCTGGGCGTAAACCATCACCTAAGCTAAATGACACGTCATACGCTTTCATGATTTCGCAGATCTCGTCAAATCGGGTATAGAGGAAGTTCTCTTTGTGGTGAGCCAAGCACCACTTAGCCATGATCGAGCCACCGCGAGAAACAATGCCAGTAATCCGATCGGCCGTTAAAGGAACATAACGCAGTAGCACACCCGCATGAATCGTAAAGTAGTCCACGCCTTGCTCAGCTTGTTCAACCAAGGTATCGCGGAACATTTCCCAAGTGAGATCTTCGGCAACGCCGCCAGTCTTATCAAGCGCTTGATAGATTGGAACAGTACCAATTGGAACGGGTGAATTACGAATAATCCATTCACGGGTTTCATGAATATGCTTACCGGTAGAAAGATCCATGATGGTGTCAGCACCCCAACGAATCGACCAAACCATTTTTTCAACTTCTTCATTAATCGAGGAAGTAACTGCTGAGTTACCGAGGTTGCCGTTAATCTTCACGCGGAAGTTACGACCAATAATCATGGGTTCTAATTCAGGATGATTAATGTTGGCTGGAATGATGGCGCGGCCAGCAGCAATTTCAGAGCGGACAAACTCACTAGTGACCGTTTCAGGCAAATTAGCGCCGTAGCTCTTGCCAGGATGTTGTTTGAGAAGTTGTTTGTATTCTGGATTTTTGCGAAGCTGATCAATACCCATGGATTCGCGCAGCGCAACGTATTCCATTTCTGGTGTGATGATGCCTTGACGTGCGTAGTACATCTGACTGACATTACTGCCCGCCTTAGCAACCCGTGGTGCGCCAATGTGGGCAAAACGTAAGTGCTCTGTTTCCACATCTAAAGAGCGAGCAACACCATATTCAGATGTTGGACCAGCTAATTGTTCAGTGTCATTCCGTTCACCAATCCAAGTGTCACGTAATTTAGGTAAACCCTTTTCCAGGTTGATCACAATTTCAGGATCGCTATAGGGACCAGAGGTGTCATAAACCGGAACAGGTGGGTTGGCTACCATTTGCTCGCCAACACGGGTAGGCAATTGTTCAATCATGCGAATCGGCGCTTTGATATCCGGACGCGAACCCGCTAAATAGGTTTTAGTGGACGCTGGGTAAGCGAATTTTTGACCGAAGTCGCGTTCTAAGCTTTTTAAGCTTGGAATCTCATGTTTAGCGTTTTTAGTTGCAGACTTACCTGTACTCATGTCCATCTCCTAGCGTTTTTAGATGGACGAAACCGGGTGTCGGTCTGATGTAACTCCCCACGCCAGCATTACCTGGATCGGGTTATAGGGTTTTTCTCAGCGCCTCCAATAAAAAACGGTCTTTGGAGGGCACCCCTGTTTCATCCTTAGCTTCGATTTAACCACGAAAATCATCTTTTTGAGCATGACCTGCATGAAAAGACTAATTTAAGGGTTTTTATGATTTCGCAAGATGAAATCAGCCGTTACAAAGGCAGCGTCGCTTGTGAATTCATCGGCCAAAATGCGCGCTGCAGCTTCAGTGATGGAAATTTCAATAAAACCACTCACTTCGCCATCGTAGTTGGTGGGAATAAAATTCTCGGTCAGCTCGAGGTCATAAATATAGAGCTGCTCATCATGAAAGCCTTTGCCTGGAATTGGTCTGCGCATATGAATTCTGCCAACAGGCGCTATTTGGGCAGCAATGTGTGCAGGCACACCAGCCTCTTCCCAAAGCTCTCGGCGGGCATTTACCCAAGGGGTTTCATCCGCGGCAATCCCACCTGATGCTAAGTTATCCAAGCGTCCGGGATCGGTCGCCTTATTTTCACTACGCCGTCCCAGCCAAAGATTGCCTGCCTTGGTATAGCCATTGATATGGCTAGCCATACTGCGAAAACCAAAGGTTCTAAAGGCAGAACGCTCTAGACGGAAATACTCATGACCATTTTGATCCAGCCAAGCAAATTCTTCATTACGCCAGCCAGGAATAAAGCCGCCTAAACGCATTCTTTCGGCTAAAGCAGTCAAACTGGCCGAGAGCTCAATCGGTCGTGCCGCTGCAATATGCAAAGCTTCATGACCAAGGGCAATGCAGGAGATTGGATCTTTCAGTAATGACTCTTGGAGGTAAGGAATAAATTCAGGATTAAGATGACCCATTATTTGATTAGGATTGCTCCCGCCCGCAAAGTAAAGCGGTAGGTAATCTGGCGGGGCTGATCTTGCAGAGTTTTGCAGCATCTCTTCTAATGCGGCTAGGGTGCTGGTGTTAAGGATATTCATATAGAAAGTGTAAGAGAAAAAGATGGAGACAAAGAATAAATTGCCCCATGGCGGTCAAATTCTGGCGAATGCCTTGGTGAGGCAGGGTGTTGATCTTGCTTTCGGAGTCCCTGGGGAGAGTTTCTTACCCCTCTTAGATGGCTTAGTTGATCACTCACAGGACTTTCGCTTCATCACCTGCCGGCAAGAGGGCGGTGCAGCCTATATGGCTGATGCCTATGCCAAGCTTACCGGAAAACCAGGTGTTGTGATGGTGACCCGTGGACCAGGTGCATCGAACGCCATGATCGGGATGCATACGGCTTATCAAGACTCTACGCCCCTGGTTTTATTGATCGGGCAGGTTGGCACCGATATGGTTGAGCGCGAAGCTTTTCAAGAAATGGATTACCGCCGTTTGTATTCAGAATGTAGTAAGTGGGTTGGGAGTATTGAGCGTGTGGATCGAATTGATGAGTTTGTCTCTCATGCCTTTCATATCGCTCAGTCAGGACGTAAAGGTCCTGTGGTACTGGCCTTACCTGAAGATATTCTTTACGAGTATGCAGAAGAAAAGCCCACTGCAGCAGCGCATATTGTGCAACCTGGTTTAGATCCAATTATCTTCAAAAAGGCGATGGAGCTCTTCACCAATGCCAAGAGGCCAATCATTCTGGCGGGTGGCGGCAATTGGAATGCCTCTGCTTGTGATGTGCTGAGTACTTGGGCGAAGCGAACAGGTGTGCCAGTTGCCACGAGCTTTCGCTCTCAAGATTTGATTGATAACCTAGATGCTTGCTATGCTGGTGATTTAGGTATCGGCGCCAATCCCTTACTCGTGAAGCGCATTCAAGAGTCCGATGCTTTATTAGTGATCGG
This sequence comes from uncultured beta proteobacterium, assembly GCA_903845455.1. GTDB lineage: Bacteria > Pseudomonadota > Gammaproteobacteria > Burkholderiales > Burkholderiaceae > Polynucleobacter. Next base: position 11,442 of record CAIMXN010000027.1, read on the forward strand.
CGAGCGCTTGGGTGAAATGACAACTGCAGGTTACAGCATCTTAACGGTGCCAAAACCCAATAGCAAATTAATTCATGTGCTCTCTAGCCCTGATGAATTAGGTCGCGTTTACTGTCCAGAGTTTGCGATTAACTGTAGCCCTGAAAACTTCTGCACAGCCTTAAGCAAGGTCGAGATGGGCAAACAATCTGATCGTCAGGATATGGCTACTGCGCACTCTGAGTATTTGGCATTCTCAGCGCCTGTCACCGTCAAGGGTGATTTGCAGTTGGCGCAGATTATGGCTTCGCTGCCGACCGCCATTCCGCGCAATGCGATTTTGACTAATGGTGCTGGAAACTTTGCGACCTGGGTACATCGCTTTTATCCCTATGGTGGCTTTAAAAGCCAATTAGCCCCCGCTAACGGTTCGATGGGTTATGGCTTACCAGCAGCGATTGCGGCAAAAATTGTTGATCCCAAAAGAGTTGTGATTGCAGTGTGTGGCGACGGTGATTTCATGATGAATTGCCAGGAGCTCGCAACTGCAGCCCGCTATGAAGCCTTTCCTATTATTCTGCTAGTAAACAACAATATGCTGGGAACGATTCGCATGCATCAAGAGCGCGAGTTCAGTAAACGTGTGATGGGGACTGGTCTGACTAATCCTGATTTCATCAAGTTTGCTGATAGCTTTGGTATGCCAGCATACCGTGTGAGCAAGACCGATGAATTTGCCTCAGCTTTTGCCAAAGCTCTCGCAAGTGATCGTGGTGCACTCATTGAGTTGGTGCTTGATCAAGAGGTGATCTCCCCATCAAAGTTACTTTCACAATTAGCCAAGTAATTTGTCACACTACAGGAATAGAAAAGGGCGCTTAGCGCCCTTTTCTATGTCTGCAAGTAAACAATCTCCACTCAAGACATTAATCGACTTTTGCACCAGAGTCTTTTACAACCTTGGTCCATTTAGTGATTTCATTTTTGATGTAGGTAGAAAATTGCGCTGGTGTATTGCCAACGGGTTCAGCACCCATAGCTAAATATTTTTCTTTCACAGTCGGACTATTAATTGCTCTCATCAGTTCTGCGCTAGTCTTACTTAAAATATCTAGCGGCATATTTGCAGGTCCTACAATACCAAACCAAGATGTTGCCTCATATCCAGGCAAATTGGCTGCCTCTGCAATAGTCGGAAGATCAGGAAATGCTGGTGAACGTTTTGCGCTTGTGACTGCCAAGGCTTTTAGTCTACCGGCACGGATGAAATTGATGGATGAAGGTAAGTTATCAAACATGATGTCAACATTACCAGCCATCAGATCAGTCACTGCCGGAGGGCTACCTTTGTATGGCAAGTGCACCATGAACGTGTTAGTCATCGACTTAAAGAGTTCGCCTGCCATATGAATAGAGGTACCGTTGCCACTAGAAGCCATATTGACCTTGCCGGGGTTGGCTTTGGCATAGCGAATCAGATCATTCACGCTATTGATATTATTTTTTGCAGCCCATTCAGGGTTGAGAACCAACACATTGGGTAATTCCGCTACTAAACTAATGGGGGTGAAATCCTTAATGGGATCAAAAGGCAGCTTGCCACCGCCTTGAGTGTAAAGCGGCTGATTAATACCATGCGTACCAACGGATGCCATGAGCCAGGTATATCCATCGGGCAAAGATTTTGCTACTGCTTCGGCGCCAATATTTCCTCCAGCACCTGGTTTGTTATCAATCACAACATTCCATTTAGCGGTAGAGAGTAATTCATTTTGCAAGGGGCGCGCAATGTTATCTGTCGCACCACCAGCGGGGAAGGGAACAATTAACCGAATGGGCTTGTTAGGAAAAGTGTTTTGGGCCATTGCATTATTTGTTGTACAAAACAAAATAAACAGTGCCAGCAAGCTTGCTGCACTAGCACAAACATAGCGATTCTGTGTCATTGTGATCCCCGCTTTTTTCTTTATTACTTATTTTTATATCCACCAAAATACAACCCTATTTTCTATTGTTTAGCAATAGAACTGGTTTGCTAACCACAATGTAAACGATACCCTATTCGCTTGTCAGATTTGCTTAATATTTAAGCAAAGCAGATCTGTCTATACAAATCGGTGACTTACGAAAACTTTTGGCGATTTATCCACATAAACTGTGGATAAGTTTTGGTCCCGCCGACAGGAATCGAACCTGTATCCCACGCTTAGGAGGCATGTGCACTATCCATTGTGCTACGGCGAGATGAAAAAAATCTTCGGAACTACTACCCCATTTTCTAAAAATAGAGTAGGGGCTTGTTACCAACCGCAAAGAGCCCAAACTTGATTCGATAAAGCAACCATCCTAGTGGGTGCAAAGTAAGTTGAGAAAATGGCTGCCAATATTAACAAGGCGGCAAAGTAGAGAGCCCAGCGTATGAGACGCCGCTTTCTTTTAGGCT
>CAIMXN010000028.1 GCA_903845455.1 uncultured beta proteobacterium
CCAGCACTGGAGTCCTCTTGGATCAAGGGCAGGAACTTCATTGCGAAGCACTGTGAGCGCAACGGTTGATGCCTAGCAAACCTTCGAATCCCATTCACCCCAAGAAATTACTTCTGACAAAATGGACTGCAGTTCAACCCATCAACAAGCAGAAACATTTTTTAGTAAGTAAAGTCATTCTTCCTGAACCTCCTAATGAAAAAATCGAGTTTATCGAGCTCGAGGCAGTCTTTAGTAAGAAAACTCAAATTATTCCCTGGCGAGATCTCGTTAACCCAGCAGTATGGATTCAGGGATGGCAATAAAAAGACCGCTAGCTAGCGGTCTTTTTTCTAGAGCAAGATAAATTTAGTCAGTCTTCTTTTTACTACCAGCTGCTTTTTTAGACAAATCATCTAAGTTCTTTTCAGCAGTATCGGCTACCTGATTGACAATCCGACGCCCCTCTTTAAACATCTTCTGTCCAGTAGTAGACATTTCATGTACTACTTTAGAAAGTTTTTCGGCATGCGTTGGCAATTTATTTTCAGCATCTTCCAGCCAAGTGACTAAAGAGGTGCGCACCTTCTCTAAATGCTTTTCTGTTTCATCGGCAGCGTTATCGCCAAGATCCTTCAGAACGGCCTTGACCTTCTTCTGATAGACGGCCGCACGCTTAGCAGCTTCTTTACTTGCATCTTCTTGTAAACCTTTTAGCTTGGCTAGATCATTTTTAGCAGCGGATTTTGCACTGTCCAGCGCATTTTTCATACCCCACTCAATTTCAGCAATATGATGTTCGCTAAGTTGTTTAGCGGCATCTAAGAGTTTATGGGAGTAACTAAAAAGTTCTTTTGCTTTTTCCTGTTGCCATTTTTGCAAATCTTTCGCGTCCATCATTTTTCCTCAATAAAGTGATTGTTAATAAAGGTGAAACATCCAAATACTGCCATTAAGATAACTCTATACTGATTTTTCAAGCTTGCCAATTACCTTGGTCGTGAGGATTAAAATAGACTCATGACAGAACAAAAAAGCCTATATGAGGTCATTGGCGGAATCGATAAGGTCGATGAACTAGTGAATCGCTTTTACGATTTAATGGCGCTGGAAGAAACCCTCTCTGATCTCCGTGCCATGCATCCTGCTGATCTGTCCAGCTCCCGTGAAAAACTCAAGTTTTTTCTTACTGGCTGGATGGGTGGACCCGATATTTACTCTCCAAAGTATGGTCACCCCATGCTTAGAGCAAGGCATCTACCATTTAAGATTGGCGTAAAAGAACGTAATCAGTGGTTAGCCTGCATGTATCAAGCACTCGAAGATTGTGGCATTGAGGGTGATATTGCAGAGCAACTACAAAAATCTTTTTTTAATACCGCTGACTGGATGAGAAATCAACCTAACTAGCGGATGCCTTAGTCAAGTTTCGCGCCAGCCTGCTTGACAGCATTTGCCCAACGCGGCATCTCTGTACTGAGGAACTTGGTAAATTGCTCTGCATTTAAATAGGCAGGATCAGCACCCTGATCAATCATCTTCTTTTGAACTTCAGGTGAATCTAGAGTTTCTTTAAATGCCTGACTTAATTTATTCACAACCTCTGGCGGAGTACCTTTAGGGGCCAGAATTCCATAAAAACCAACGACCTCCAGATTGGCGACACCTGTCTCTAATACGGTTGGTGTATTAGGCAAGGCTGGGTTGCGCTTGGCGCTTGTTACTGCAAGTGCCCTTACTTTGCCCTGCTTTGCATAATTGGCAGCCTGGGGGACTGATTCAGCCATAAATTGGACATGACCAGCTATCAAATCAGTAAAGGCAGGCGCACTCCCCTTAAAAGGGATATGCACTATAAAAATATTTGCTTCACTCTTCAACATCTCTGGCACCAAATGCGAGATTCCACCATTACCTGCTGAGCCATAGTTCAGCTTACCGGGATTAGCTTTTGCATAGGCAACAAACTCTTTTAAGGTTTGTGCTGGCACATCGTTATTCACAATTAAGGCCAAGGGTTGTTGTGCTGTGCGCGCGATAGGCTGAAAATCTCGCAAGGTCTCATAAGGAGATTTTGTATAGACTGCC
>CAIMXN010000029.1 GCA_903845455.1 uncultured beta proteobacterium
GCTTTTGCATAGGCAACAAACTCTTTTAAGGTTTGTGCTGGCACATCGTTATTCACAATTAAGGCCAAGGGTTGTTGTGCTGTGCGCGCGATAGGCTGAAAATCTCGCAAGGTCTCATAAGGAGATTTTGTATAGACTGCCGGATTGATCACCATCGTACCGGTGTTAGCAAGCAAAACTGTATATCCATCTGCGGGAGCTTGCGCCACAAACTGAGCGCCAACCGCACCACCAGCTCCAGATTTGTAATCCACAATTACTGGTTGGCCCAAAGCACTTTGTAGCTTATCAATCAAAAGACGTATATGGGCATCCAATGGTCCACCTGCTGGAAAACCAATAATCACTTTAATAGGCTTATCTGGATAAGCGGCTTGAGCCCCATGCAATAGTAAAAATGAAAGGCCTATTGCCAGAAATGTCCGGATAACACGCAGGGATATCAACATTCAAGTGATGGGATTGGTTTAGTTAGATACACTTTACCTGAAAGGTGCGATATCTAAAATGATTGAACTAATTACCAATAACTTCAGTGACCCTAGTATCTGGATCGCATTTCTGACTCTCTGTGCTCTCGAAGTGGTGCTGGGCATTGATAACATCATCTTTATCAGCGTGATCGCTAACCGACTTCCCGTAGAAATCCGCGATCAAGTACGACGCTTTGGACTCATGTTTGCTCTAGTTACCCGTATTCTATTGCTACTGAGCCTATCTTGGGTGATGGGCCTGACTCAGGAATTATTTAGCATCAAGGGTCACCCCATATCAGGACGAGACCTGATCTTATTGCTTGGTGGCTTCTTCTTGATCTGGAAAGCATCAAAAGAGATTTATACCGAGGTAGAAGTTAGCGAAACCCACGATAGTCATCAGACTGCTACAGCAGGAGGGATTGAGCAAAAATCGATGTTAAAGCTGTTGATTAGCTCAGTCATTCAAATTGGTTTGCTTGATATTATTTTTTCCCTCGATAGCGTGATTACTGCTGTAGGCATGGTCGATCAAATTGCTGTAATGATTGCCGCTGTTCTTGCGTCAGTTCTGATCATGTTAGTTGCAGCGAAGCCTATTGGTGACTTTGTCCATCGCCATCCCTCCATTAAAGTGCTGGCCCTATCTTTTCTGACGGTAGTTGGCGTTGTCCTGATTACCGAGGGAATGGGAGTACATATTCCTAAAGGATATGTCTATGTTGCAATGGCTTTCTCACTCACGGTAGAACTGCTCAATATCCGCTCACGCGAGAAGAAAAAATCTAACTCAAAGCGCTTGAGCACAAACAAAGCCGCTTGACCAAGCCCATTGGAAGTTATGTCCACCAAGATGACCTGTGACATCCACACACTCACCAATGAAATAAAGCCCAGGGTGATTACGCGACATCATGGTTTGACCGTCTAACGCTTTGGTATCAACTCCACCCAACATCACTTCAGCTTTTTTCCAGCCTAGCGTTCCTGCTGGTTTTACAGACCAATTGGTAATCAGCTCTTTTAGCGCCTGACGATCTTTTTTAGAGACCTCAGCCCATTTTCGTCCCAATAAGTTTCTTTGTTCGGCAAATGCCCTTGCTAGGCGCTGAGGCAATACTGAAGCCAAAATCGTCTCAGTGAGTTTAAGTCGATTCTCTTCATTATTAAAGAGGTCATCACAATGAAAACTGCTCCCCACCTCAATTGCACCGAGCCAGTCAATATGAATAGCTTCACCCTCAGCCCAGTAACTACTTGCTTGTAGCACTGCGGGGCCCGATAAACCTTTATGGGTAAGCAGAAGATCCTCATTAAATCGACAAGCGCCATAACGACTGCCCTTAGATCCAGAGCTAATTCGGACTGGCAAGCTAAGACCGGCCAACTCATTCAGATTGGAGAAGGCTTCTGCAGTAAAAGAGAGGGGAACTAATGCTGGGCGTGGATTAATCACGTTCAAGCCAAACTGCTTGGCAATATCCAAAGAATAAGCACTAGCGCCAATGGCGGGTACAGGCAAACCGCCAGTTGCCATCACCACAGAGCGCGTTTTTTCTATCCCAAGATTAGTCTGAATACTCCAAACATCCGCGCCCCAAGAAATCGCCTCTACGTTCACGGGATTGCGAATCTTCACACTCCCTTTTGCACACTCAGCAAAGAGCAGCTCAATAATCTGCTTGGCAGAGTCGTCACAGAAGAGTTGGCCTTGATGTTTCTCGTGATACGCAATGCGATAAGACTGAACCAGTTTAATGAAGTCTTTTGAGGAATAACGTGCCAGCGCGCTCTTCACAAAGTGAGAATTTAGAGAGAGAAAATGCGCTGGACTACTATGAAGGTTCGTGAAATTACAGCGCCCGCCGCCGCTAATACGAATTTTTTCACCCAATACCTCAGCGTGATCTAGTACTAGTATTTTTTTTCCCAGCTGCCCAGCAAGGCCTGCGCAAAAAAGACCGGCTGCTCCGCCACCAATAATGACGGCATCCCAAATTTTGCTCATAGCTTATTTGAAGCGCTCGATAATATCAGCAGGAATCTTGAGCTTTTCCATATGCTTACGGGTATAAGCCTGTCTAAAGTTTCTTGTCATGGAGATCATTACCGATGCCGTCCAGGCGAAAGCAAACATCCCCGAAAAAGCAATAATGATTGCTAGCATTTTCCATCCTGGAGGCAGAATGTCTTCCATGAAACCCATGGCCGTATAAGTACTCCCAGCGAATAAAATACTTTCACTCAATACTGGCAGTAATTTAAAAGCCCACAGCGCGACACCCCAGATAAAGATCTCAATAATATGCGTCAGAAATAGACACAGAATGCTGATATAAAAAACCAAAGCTACTGAAGAATGCTTGTGCTCAGCCAAATATAAAAAAGATTTCACTTCGTAGCGTTTAGCAATCTGCAGCAAGGTAAAGCCATGTACTAGCATCACAAGCAACAGAATGGCTATTCCGAGCGCATAACTGGGAAGATCTAATTGGGTGGTAAGGCTAGAGGTTTGCGACATCGTCATATTGACTCTATTTTACAGATGAACTCAAGCTAACTGGTACCAGTCAACTATCACCTGCCAAGCCTCTTCTGCAGTCTCAACCAAATGAATCAAATCCATATCAGCCTGATCAATAACACCGAATTCAGCCATCTTTTTAAAATTCAGCATTTCAGACCAAAAGGCACTTCCCACCAAGATGACAGGAAAGATCGCAACCTTCTTGGTCTGCATCAAGGTTAATACCTCTAAGAACTCATCGAAGGAGCCAAAGCCTCCAGGATAAACAACAATTGCTCTTGCTCGAAGCATGAAGTGCATCTTGCGCAAGGCAAAGTAATGAAAACGAAAACTTAAGCCATCGGAGATATAAGGATTTGGGTGCTGCTCTCGCGGAAGGCTAATGTTAAATCCGATGGTTTGATCACCCGCTTCAAATGCGCCTCGATTGGCTGCTTCCATAATGCCAGGACCACCACCAGTACAAATATGCAGTTTATTGTTTGCCTGTGATTGGGTGGCGTTATAAGTAGCAACCAGCTTGCCAAACTCTCGGGCAGACTCATAGTATTTGCTGTGCAATACCGCTTTTTTGGCTTGTGCAATTTCTTCAGGAGTGTTAGCTGTTTTTTCTAATGCCAGTGCTTGCTCAAGACTAATAAAACGGGTTGAGCCAAAAACAGTAATCGTATGCTCAATACCCCATTCTCGTAAAAGAATTTCAGGCTTTAACAACTCCAACTCAAAACGAATGCCTAAGGTCTCACGACGCGCCAAAAAAGCAGCATCGTCAAACGCAAACTTAGAGGAGTCCTCTGAACTTTTTTCTGAAATTCCATCCTTATTCAGATTTAAGAAATCAGAAATAGTTTGAGCATTATTAACCGGGAGCTTTGGGCTCATATCACTACCTTGTGCATGAACATATGCCTATCTTACCTCTAGGTGGCTCAGTATTACTACCTAGAAAGTGCCATCACTTACCCATCTCAGACTGATTCAGGTCTTGTTGGGATATACCGAGAGCAAAACACAGGTTAAGATTGTGGGAATTTCAATAAAACAGAAGGAAAAGTAATGAGCAACCGTTCAATTATTATCATGGTACTAATCCTGGTCGGTGCTACGGCCTATTTACTTTTTAAGAGTGATGGTAATGTTGATATGGGTGGTGAGAAACACGGTGCCGAGGCGACTCAAGCTGAAGAAGTCAAAAAAGATGTCCCAGCTGCTGCTCCGGCCGCTCCTGTAGCTGCTCCAGCTGCTGATCTTAAGAAATAATTCGTGAGCTCAAGCAATAACCGCGGTTAGCCGCGGTTTTTTTATATCATCTTGAAATGAAATCTTTCCTCACCCTCTGTCTTCTCCTCATTTCTCCATTTGCTAACTGTGAGTCAACTAGAGCCATGAATCCAATTGATCAATCTATGCTTTCATCATTTGCACCTACTGGCACATTACGCGTCGGTATTAATTTAGGAAATCCAGTACTGGCTGGGACTGATGCAAGTACCCAAAAACCAAAAGGGGTGACAATTGATATTGCCAACGAAATTGGTAGGCGCACAGGTTTACCAATTCAGTTGATCCCCTTTCAAAGCGCTGGTGCAACGGTAGATGCAATCAAGACAGGCAATATTGATTTAGTCTTTGTTGCCATTGACCCAGTACGCGGCGAAGATATTAGCTACACACCGCCCTATATCCAAATCGAAGGGGCTTATATGGTTAAAGCCTCATCCCCTTTTAAAAATAATACAGAAGTAGACGTAGCGGGCAATCAAATTGTTGTTGGTAAAGGGAGTGCCTATGACCTCTACCTCACGCGCGAGATTAAATACGCTACCCTCTTGCGATCAGCCAGTTCACAAGCAGTGGTGGATGACTTCATGAGGGGGCAAGGCAATGTCGCTGCAGGCGTAAAGCAACAACTAGAGAGCGATGCGTCACGTTACACCGGTTTACGGATGCTGCCTGATCGCTTTATGGTGATCAATCAGGCTATCGGTATCCCCAAGGCGAGAGCAGAGTACGCAAAAACAAGTGTTTACTTAAGCGCAATCATTACTGAGCTAAAAGCTTCTGGATTTGTAGCGGATGCAATGAAACGTCATGGTATTCAAGGCGCTAAAGTAGCGGAGTAGCGCTCTTAGCAATCGTAACTATGTAAACGTTCTGGAATCTGGACATGATTCCAACCCAGTTGGTCTCGGATGTCTGTCGCAAAGGCATTGGCTGCTTTAGGCTCTCCGTGGACCACAAAGACTGATTGAGGCGCCTTCTTAAACCCCCTTAACCAGTCCAGCAGACCTGCTTTATCGGCATGCGCTGATAAACCACCAATGGTATGGATTGAAGCCTTGACTATGACTTCCTCACCGAATAAGCGGACCATCGGGACTTTATCCACTAAGCGCCGTCCAAGACTGCCATAAGCCTGAAAGCCAGTAATGAGGATGGCATTTTGGGCATAGGGAAGATTATTGGCCAGGTGATGAACAATCCGACCCGCATCACACATACCACTTGCAGAAATAATGATCGCCCCACCCTTAATCTTGTTAAGTGATTTTGATTCTTCTACATCAGCAATAAAACGCAGCGCCACAGCCTCTGGATGATTTTTAAACCACTCAAAGGTAGCCTGTGACTCGCGATCAAGCTGAGAAAAGAAATGATGCGTTAGATGCGTAGCAGCAGTTGCCATTGGCGAATCTACCCAAATACTTAAATGTGGCAACAGACCTTTGCGAACCAAATCAATCAACAGAAATAAAACTTCTTGGGTGCGGCCCACAGCGAAAGCAGGAATAACAACATTTCCATGACCCCGCATGGTAGAGGAAATCACTTCCACTAATTCTGTTTCTGTTTCCTGCAAACTGCGATGCAGGCGATCACCATAGGTTGATTCAATCAGCAATACATCTGCTTGGCTGATCACATCTGGGTCAGGCATCAAGACCCTACCCTTCATGCCGATATCGCCAGAAAACACACAGCGCTTGTTGCGAGAATCGGTTTCTTGGATATTTAATATCGCAATCGCCGAACCCAAAATATGTCCTGCATTACGAAACTCGAGATCAATCCCTGCACAAGGTTCAGCGACTTGACCATACTCCAGCACTTCAAACTGGTTCAGAGTCATTTCAACTTCTTCCCTACTGTAAAGTGCTACAGGGATTTCACCGCGCCACTTGCCAGCCTTCTGTTTTCGCTCTGCCCTTTCAACATCTGCAAATTGCAAATGAGCACTGTCGGGCAACAAAATTTTAAGCAGTTCAAAAGTAGCACTAGTGCAATAGATTGGGCCAGTAAATCCCTGGGCACATAAGCGGGGTAGCAAGCCACTATGATCAATATGGGCGTGCGTTAAAACGATAAAATCAATTTCTTTTGGAGAAAAAGGCAATGGCTCTAGATTTTTCAGGCTAGCCTCATGACCCCCCTGAAACATCCCATAATCCACCATGAAACGCCGATTACGACCGCCGATAGAAGCCTGAACCGAATGCCTAGAGCCCGTAACCTCACCCGCTGCACCGAAAAATTGAATCTTCATGCCTAAAGCATACTCCCCTTAAAATACCCATACCATCGAAAAAAGTGACCAATAGGGATGACTCCACCAACCGCAGAACCGAGTGTACTTGCATCGCTGGCTCTGATTCAACATTTAAAACGCAGCCCAGCAGAACATAAAGGTGATGCTGGAAAAGTCATCCTCATTGGTGGTGCACCTGGCATGGCGGGTGCTCTTGTGCTCGCAGGAAATGCGGCCCTACATTTAGGTGCCGGCTGGACGATTCTAGAAATGCTCGATGCCTCCTCTACGCAAGCGCTCATAGAGCTTCCGGAGTTGATGGTGAGACTAGCAAGCCCTGATCCAGTAGAGCGCTTAGTGAAAAGCAATCCAGACCTCATCGCTATTGGACCAGGTTTGGGAGATTCGCTGATGGCACAGAAATGGCTTGAGGCCAGCTTGTCATACCCTAATATTCCCTTAGTGATAGATGCTGATGCACTAAACCTGATTGCCGATAACAAAGATTTTCTGATAGCACTACAAAAGCGCAATGTCGATTTTCCAGGTCTTAGTGTCATTACGCCCCACCCTGGTGAGGCAGCTCGACTTCTTAAAATATCCAGCGCACAAGTTCAAGGCGATCGTCTGGGGACTTTAAATAACTTAGTGAAATTAACTGGCTCAATTGTGGTTCTGAAAGGACAGCATACTTTACTGGCATCACCCCAAGACTCCAGTGTTCAATGCAATCAAGGTAACCCAGGCATGGGCATAGGCGGCATGGGTGACGTGCTCACAGGAAGTATTGCTGCCATTGCTGTACAAGGCATTCGACATCAGTTAAATTTATGGTCATCTACTTGCATTGCTGTTGAGCTGCATGCGTCGGCAGCAGATAGCCTAATGAATAAAGGGGTTGGTCCTATTGGACTCACACCATCGGAGACCATTCTAGAAATGCGTAGTCTGCTTAATAGTTTTCTATAACTACCTATGCACGCAAGCACAATCGCAGTCCAACGAAAACGTTATCTCTACGGCATCCTGATGGCCGGACTAGGAGCCATTCTATTTTCAGGAAAAGCTATTCTGATTAAGCTTGCTTTTACTTATGGCGCCAACGCAGAAACCCTCTTAGCCCTTCGCATGTTGATGGCCTTGCCTTTATTTTGGCTCATCTATTGGTGGCAATCACGCAAACAAAAAATGACACCCATTAGTTGGCTAGACTGCGGAAAAATTTTTACACTTGGATTTTTAGGTTATTTTCTATCCAGCTATTTAGATTTTTTAGGCTTGCAATATATTTCCGTAGGCCTTGAGCGTATTGTTTTATATCTCACACCAACCTTTGTATTGCTGATTTCTTTTTTTGTTTTGCATAAAGCCATTTCACGCTTACAGTGGACAGCTTTAATCGTTGGCTATCTTGGCGTGATAACAGTGTTTTTTCAAGATACTCATTCTACCGGGAGTGCAGCATGGCTTGGCATGCTGCTGGTATTTGGCAGCGCCTGTTCTTATGCCGCATACATGATTGTTTCTGGTGAAATGGTGAGTCGTATCGGCAGTATTCGCTTAGTAGTCTATGCCAGCACCTCTTCAGCATTGTTTAGTGGCCTGCAAGCTCTTGCTTATAGACCTGCCGATCTTCTGGAGCAAATCCCACAAATTTATTGGCTTAGTCTTGTGAATGCCAGTGTTTGTACGGTAATTCCCATGTTACTCATCATGATTGCCATTCATCGCATTGGGTCCCCACTAGTTGCACAAGCAGGCATTCTTGGGCCCGCCTCTACCATCTTTATGGGATGGGCCGTTCTGTCGGAACCCATCACTTGGCTACAAATTGGCGGCATGACTCTGGTCATGGGTGCTATGTGGCTATTGGTACACAATGATTCCCAAAAACAAAAACCACTGGAATCCATGAACCCCAATGGTTTTGATGGCAAAGACTTACTCGGCTAGGCGCCGAATAAAAGACCTTACTACTGTGCTGCTTCAGCCGCAGCTGCCTTTTTTGCTTTCTTCTTCGATTTTTTCTTGGCTTTCTTAGTTTCTTTCTTCGCTTTTTTCTCTGCGGCTTTATCAGACTTAGCAGCTGGAGCCGAATCTGGAGTGACTGCAGGAGCAGCCACTGGAGCTGAAACTGGCGA
>CAIMXN010000030.1 GCA_903845455.1 uncultured beta proteobacterium
ATGAAAAAAATGGAAGTAGATAGCATTGCGGACTTAGTGCAGATTGCTATTGCGAATAAGCTTTAAGCGAGCTACGGCTTAAATAAACTGAACTTAAGCCTAGAAGTTATAAGCCGCACTAAACCATCCTAATGGCTTGGTAGTAGTGCTATCCACATTGACTGCTTGTCCGCTAGAGTTATACAGTGGATTTTTGCCTATGGCCCAAGCAACCATGCCAAGTAAGGCCCAACCCCCAGAGTTCCATTTCAGGCTTAAGCCGGTACCGCTCAGTGAGTAGGTGTTATTGGCGTTTGTTAAACCTTTTAGAGCTGTATAGGCAGCGTTAGTGCGATATTGCTGCACAAGACCATAGTCGTAAAAGGCTGAAATCGTGTAGTTATCCCACAATTTATGATTGATATCGAGGCTAGCTACGCCACCCTGTGCGCCGCCACTTTGCGCAACTGGATATGCTCTGATAGCCTGCGGACCACCTAGATAGAACAGCTCAGAGGACACTAGGTTGGCAGATGCAAATTGGCCATTGACCACCAAAGATGCTGAATTTAGCCCGTCTTCCGTCAACTGCTGATTACGGCTTAGCGTGAAGTTGAGCTTGTTGTAATTGTGTGGGATGTAGACCCCAAAATTTGAGGGGCTCGTTGGGGAAATAGCCACGTTACCACTCTCTGCAACCAGGTATGCCGATGAAGATCCGCCACCCGCAAAGCTATCGGCATGATTGGCAGATAAGCCAAAGGTCGCCGAGTTAGTTGTGTAGGCGCTGCTGACTGTGTTGCCGACGATGTTGTAGTTGGTGTAGTAGCTCAGAAAGTAGCCTGCATTCACGCTCACATTGGTTTGCTCTGAGCGCATAAGAGGGTATGTCACGTTCGGGCTTGCCGTCCAAGCATTACCATAACCTCCGTTGGGGTATTTATAGTTGCTCACATTGGTGTAATTCAGGTAGGTGGCATTGACCCCAGCCTTAAATCCGTCGTAACCGATTGGCGCCAAATAAGTGACCTGACCAAACTGAGAGCCTACAGAGCTAATGACGCTAAGGCCTGCTTGATCGCCAATGCCGAGGGGGTCCGAGAGCTGTAATCCTGCTACAGCCTGATTTGCACCAGTCAAGCGGCTGCCATAGTTATTGATTTCCAAGCGCTCAGTGGCTAACCGGTCATCACTCAGGTCCATTTTTACGCTAACTTCTCCATCGTTATCACCCGGTTCTAGACTGCTGCGCACGACTAAACCAGGCGTTTCCTTAAGCAAAATTAAGGAGTTCTGCAGTTTATCGTTATTGAGTAACTCGCCGATTGGATTGTTGTGAGTAATATATTTTTTGGCCTCTTCAGGAGAAAAGCGGGTTGGACCTTCGGGTTGGTTGATTATTACACTGCCCAGTTTTGCCTCTGTAATCAGAATACGCACTTGGCCTTGACTGATTTTCTGGGGGGGTAATAAAGCCTGAGCATTTAAGCCATTCTTCCGATAGAGCTCCATGATGGCATCGCAAGCATTTTGTAGTTCATCAAAATCAACTGATTGATCTAACCATGGCTTGAGAACTTCTTGAACCTTTTCCTCGGGAATCGCTTTAACCCCCTCTAAGATAAATTGACGAACAGTAAAGCGAGGCCCTTTATCTTTAACAGTTTCAGATGGTTTGGCATCGGGCACCGAAACTTTCGGAAGTTGTGAATTAGGCTCTGTGAGCTGGCGTTGGTAATTCCGTTGCAAGGCACCTGCGTCTACTTGCGCTTTTACTGGTAGAGCAGAGAGGAGTAGGGCCGCAAAGAGGGGAAATTTAATGACATGAGAAGTTTGTTTTTTCAAAGTACTAAACATTCTTAAAAGGATTAAATGCAAAAGCAAAATATTGATTGAATAGGCTTACGGCAATATACATTGTTTAATAGTTCTTTGCACAAAAAGTGCACCAGATTGATGCCTATTAAGAGACAAAAGACAGGTCGAATCTGTAAGAGTAATCTCATCAATCAAGCGATATTTTAGATCTCAAAATAGAAAATAGGGATTCTAAAAATAGAACAATCACGTATTAAATACGCCCTATTTTTTGCAACTAGTTGGAATGAATCGCGGGAAAAATGAGGCGAAATTAATCCCACATTTTTCAAAATAAAGCCATTCATCTTCTCTAAAAAAGTCCTCAAAAGAAGCAAAAAACGGAAGATATTTTTCTAGATTTACAGCGTAATTTTCTTTTAATAAAAGTGAATATAAGCACAAATACAGAGGCAAAAAAAGGAACAAAAAAAGAGCAAAAATATGAGAAAAAGAAGCAAAAAAAAGAGCA
>CAIMXN010000031.1 GCA_903845455.1 uncultured beta proteobacterium
AACCTGCATTTCTCCAAAGGAAATGTCAAATGCGAAATTGGCTTAGCACGTGGTAAAAAACAGCACGACAAACGGGCTGCCACCAAAGAGCGTGAATGGGAAGTCCAAAAAGGTCGCATTGCGAGAGGTGATCTCAACGCTTAAAAAGCGATATAACCTACCTCCCAAGGCTAATAAGTTCATATCCGAACATTTGAGCACTATAAAAGTGCATATTCGCACCAAGCAGCTTCACACTATAAAAATCAATCCATTCACAGGCATTATTTTGTAAGCATGAAATCGCCTTTTGATGAAATGCTTGATGCTGCCGGCAAAGCACGACCCCACTACCAAGTTTTCCATCACTGGTTAAAACAACAAAGCGATACCCTCATGGGTCTTAAGCGGGCTGAAGCTGACCTCATCTTTCGTAGGGTCGGAATCACCTTTGCAGTCTATGGGAATGATTTAGGCTCAGAAAGAACTATTCCGTTTGATCAAGTTCCCAGAATCTTTACAGCAAAAGAATGGGAACAACTTGAGGCAGGATTACGTCAACGCGTAAAAGCACTCAATCGCTTCATCTATGACGTGTATCACGACGAAGAAATTATTAAAGCTGGGATAGTTCCCGCAGAGCAGATCTTTAATAATGCGCAATACCGACCAGAGATGCGCAATGTGAGCGTGCCACGCGATATCTATGCACAGATTGCAGGGATTGACATTGTTCGCGCCGGTGAAGGTGAGTTCTACGTCCTTGAAGATAACTTGCGCGTTCCATCTGGCGTCTCTTATATGGTAGAAGACCGTAAGATGATGATGCGACTATTTCCAGATCTGTTTCAGAAATACCGTGTCGCCCCAGTAGAACACTATCCAGATTTATTACTAGAGTGCCTAAAGTCAGTTAAACCAGATGATGTCAAAAAGCCGAATGTAGTAGTGCTCACACCAGGCATGTACAACTCCGCTTATTTTGAGCACAGCTACCTTGCACAACAAATGGGTGTTGAGTTGGTGGAAGGTAAGGACCTGTTTGTAAAAAATGAGCAAGTCTTTATGCGAACGACTCAGGGCCCAGAACGGGTCGATGTGATTTATCGTCGCGTCGATGATGACTTCTTAGACCCACTCGCATTCCGCTCAGATTCCACTCTTGGTGTTGCCGGACTACTATCAGCGCATCGCGCTGGTAATGTCACCTTGGCCAATGCTATTGGCACCGGTATTGCTGATGACAAATCAATCTACCCTTATGTGCCAGACATGATTGAATTTTATCTTGGCGAAAAACCGATTCTCAATAATGTGCCCACCTTACAATGTCGTAAGGCAGATGATCTTGCTTACACACTGGCCAACCTCGATAAGCTAGTTATCAAACTTACGCATGGTGCAGGTGGCTATGGCATGTTGGTTGGCCCAGCTTCAACAAAAGCAGAGATTGAAGAATTCCGTCGTCACTTGATTGCCAATCCTGATAAATATATTGCTCAGCCAACTTTGGCACTGTCAACCTGCCCTACTTTTGTAGAGTCTGGGATCGCACCACGGCACATTGATTTAAGACCTTTTGTGTTATCTGGAAAAACTATCAAAATGGTTCCGGGTGGATTAACCCGTGTGGCCCTTAAAGAAGGCTCTTTAGTAGTGAATTCATCGCAAGGTGGCGGCACTAAAGATACTTGGGTTCTAGAAGAATAAGGCGGAGAGAAAATATGCTTAGTCGCACCGCTGATTGTTTGTACTGGATGGCCCGCTATACCGAGCGCGCTGAAAATACTGCCCGCATGTTAGATGTCAATCATCAAACATCCCTATTGCCACAACCTGCAGAGTTTTTAGAACAGAGTTGGAGAAAGCTTCTCACGATTTCCAAGCTCGCAGATGCTTTTATGAGCAAATACGATGTGGTCAATCGTGAGAATGTCTTGGATTTCATGATCTATGAAACTAGCAATCCCTCTAGTATTGTTTCCTGTCTGTTTGCAGCCCGTGAAAATGCTCGCGTCATTCGTGGCAAGATTACTTCTGAAGTTTGGGAAACACAAAATACCACTTGGTTGGAGTTACAACGCATTCTGGAAGCCAGAAATCAGGCTGACCCCAGCAGGTTACTGGAATGGGTCAAACATCGCTGCCACTTATTTAGAGGTGTCATGCATGGCACGATGCTCAAGAACCAAGCTTTCTATTTCATGAGTGTAGGTACCTTATTAGAACGCGCTGATAATACCGCCCGTATCCTAGAAACAAAATACGCAGACCAAGCATCACTAAAAGTGTCGCGCGCTGACAATAAAACGGATGATGAAGTTGGTGTTGATTTCTTTGACTTCTATCATTGGGCCGCCCTACTTCGCTCTGTATCCGCATTTGAAATCTATCGTCAGATTTATTCTGATCAGGTAACCCCAAAACAAGTTGCCCAATTACTCATCTTTAATAAGCAAATGCCACGCTCATTGGTTTGCTGTGTCAATGAGCTAATCCCACTCATAGCAGAAATGAAGAACCAGCAGTCTAAGGAAATTGAGCGCTTACTCGGAAAACTGAAGGCTAGTCTTGACTACTCTGATATTGATGAGGTCTTTTCTCAAGGTCTAGAAGATTTCATTGAACAATTTTTAGAGCGCATTAACCACATCGCCGATGAGTTCAGCAATGCCTATCTCATTCCACTAGCAGTAGCCTAAGCACCAATCAAAAGTATATGCAACTAAAGATCCGCCATCGCACCGAATATCGCTATGAAACCCCCGTTCACTATTCAATCCAAGAGTTACGCTTGACCCCACCGCAGGTAGCAGGTCAACAGATTGAAAAGTGGAAAGTCAGTACACCCATTAAATCTACCGTTTCACAAGATGCCTTTGGTAATACCTGTAGCGTCTTTGTTCAAGAGAGTCCTTATACCTTAATGATGATTGAGGCCGAGGGGGAAGTAACAACTCAGAGTGCTTTTGAATATATCGATGACTCAAAAGCAGTCTCCCCCTACTATCTACTTCAACAAACCAATCTCACCGAACCTTCCGAAGAAATGCTCTCTCACTTTGACAGTGATCTTCCTAAACAGCGCACCATTGATGAGGTACTCAAGTTAGCCAGCGCAGTTCAAAAAGCTATTCTTTATTTCCCAGGACAAACTAATTTTGCAACTACTGCAGCCCAATCCTTTGCCATGAAATCTGGTGTTTGCCAAGATCATGCACACATCATGCTCAGCCTTTGCCGTGCCTCCGGAATTCCAGCACGATATGTCAGCGGTTATTTCTTCGCTGAAGAATCTCCCAATCTAGCAAGTCATGCATGGATTGATTTTTGTAGTGACATTAACAAAGGTATTTGGGTTAGCGTCGATATTACGCATGCCTGTTTAGTCGATTCTCGCCACATTCGTTTAGCGATTGGTCGGGATTATTACTCTGCCGCTCCAGTGAAAGGAGTTCGATCTGGTGGTGGTGGCGAAGAACTCAGTGCTAGTATCTCAATCCAAAAACTAGCTTAAGCACACTCAAGTTAAGAGATAATTCCAAGAAATATAAAAAGGGGTTTTGGAATGACGTATTGCGTTGGGCTCTGCCTAAAAGATGGTTTAGTTTTTTTATCTGACTCCCGCACCAATGCTGGCGTAGACCAAATTGGGACCTTTAGAAAAATGACCTTATTCCAAAAAAATAATGATCGTTTTTTTGCCTTAATGAGTGCTGGCAATCTAGCTATCACTCAAGCCGTTAAAGAAATCCTGCTCCAAGCTCAGTTACTCAATGGAGAAAACCTTTGGACTGTTAAAAATTCACATGATGCTGCAGTAGTAGTCGGTAATGCAATCAAAAAAGTGTATGAGCGTGATCATAAAGCACTTGAAAAAGCAGGTATTGATTTTAACTGCAATCTGATATTTGGTGGCCAAGTTAAAGGCGAAAGTGCGCGCCTCTTCAATATCTACTCCGCTGGTAACTTTATTGAGGCAACCCCTGAGACATGTTATTTCCAAATTGGCGAATCAAAATACGGTAAACCTATTTTAGATCGCGTCTTGAATCACTCTACCCCACTGAATCTTGCAACCAAATGCGCTTTGATCTCAATGGATTCGACTCTGAATAGTAATATCTCTGTGGGCCTGCCATTGGATCTACTTGTTTATGAAAAGAATTCTTTAAAGGCAAGCAAGTTAGTTACCCTAGATGAATCGAATCCTTATTTCAAAATGATTCATCAACTCTGGGGTGAAAAACTTCGTGATGCATTTAACTCTATTGTGGAGCCAAGCTGGAGTGGAAAATATAAATCCAGTGCCATCTCTACACCTGCCAAAAAGATGGGTGCCGTGCCCATCAACCATCGACCACAGAAAGCAAACAGAGCTAAGCCTCAGGTCATAACCAAAGTTGGGAAGCCAATAAAAAAGACCCAGTAATGTGAACTGGGCCTTTTTACTTCGTAGACTGACTGCTTCTGGCTCTTACTTCTTGCCCAACATTTCCCAAGTGGCAATAACGCTATCAGGATTTAGTGAGATCGACGTAATGCCTTTCTCGACTAGCCAACGAGCAAAATCTGGGTGATCTGAAGGGCCCTGACCGCAAATGCCGACATATTTATTTTGCTTGAGACAGGCTTCGATAGAGCGAGCAATCATAAATTCAACCGCTGGATCGCGTTCATCAAAGTCAATTGCTAGGAGCTCCATTCCCGAATCACGATCCAGACCTAGCGTTAACTGAGTCATATCGTTAGAGCCAATTGAGAAACCATCAAAGTGTTCAAGGAACTGATCAGCCAAAATCGCATTCGACGGAATCTCGCACATCATGATGAGGCGTAAGCCATTAACACC
>CAIMXN010000032.1 GCA_903845455.1 uncultured beta proteobacterium
AAAATATAAGGGGCCATTCTTGGGGACCAGAAACGGGTTTGGTGACCAAAATGGCAACCGGCTTCCAGCATTTGACGCATAGTTACTGACATAACTTCTCCTAAGGGTTGTGTTCTAAAGTTGGGTCCTAGCTGCACTAAACAGTGCCACCCCGGAAGGCCTAACTCGCGATTTCAAGTCCAAAATAGACCTGAGAGCGAAATTATAGCTTAAATATCAAACACCTAGCAACTAGACCCCACACCATAAGCCCTCATATTTCACTTAAAGCTTTCATTAGAATAAACAATATGCCTAAAAATTAGGCATATTCAATCAGATAAGATTTGCCAAGTCGTTGATAATCAAGGCATGAATAGTGTATTTACCGCAGAAAAAGACATCCAAGGGATGCGCGAAGCTGGCCGCTTAGCCAGTGAAGTTCTTGACCATGTAACGCCACATGTGAAGCCCGGGGTGAGTACGGGCGAATTAGATCGAATTTGCCATGATTACATGCTGAATGTCCAAAAGACCATTCCTGCCCCATTGAACTATCAGCCGCCTGGCTACCCACCCTACCCCGCTTCGATTTGTACATCAGTGAATGATGTGATTTGTCACGGTATTCCTGGAGAAAAACTTCTGAAGGTCGGCGATGTGGTCAATCTCGACATTACTGTGATTACGTCTGATGGTTATTACGGCGATACCAGTCGCATGTTTATGGTTGGCGAGGTCTCAGTCATGGCAAAACGCCTTACGCAAATTACTTTTGAATGTCTCTGGCTTGGCATTGCCCAAGTTAAACCTGGTGCAACTTTAGGTGATATTGGTCATGTGATTCAAACGCATGCTGAAAAAGCAGGTTATTCCATTGTGCGTGAATACTGCGGCCATGGCATTGGTAAAGTATTTCATCAAGATCCCCAAGTTCTGCATTACGGACGCCCTGGTACGGGTCAAAAGTTAGAGATTGGCATGACCTTCACGATTGAACCCATGATTAATGCGGGCCGTCGTGACATTCGCACTATGCCAGATCAGTGGACAGTGAAAACAAAAGATCGCAGCCTTTCTGCGCAATGGGAGCACACGCTCTTAGTTACTGCTACTGGGGTAGAAGTCCTCACTTGGTCTGAAGGTAGTAACCCACCACCTGATTGCGTTCAAGCCCTAGCATTTAGACCTACTCTCGCAAGCATTTGAGAAGATGTCTAAGGTAGCGCAGCCCTTGTTACAAATGACTGATATAAAGAGCTTGCGCGCTGCTCGTGAAATTGCTTATGCAGAATTTCGAGAGCATCAAGCAGTAACAAAACTGACTAAGCAACTCTGCAAATTAAGTGATCAACTCCTCATGAGTTTGTGGAGTTCATGCGACTTAAATAATGAAGCAGCACTAGTTGCAGTTGGCGGCTTCGGTAGGGGAGCATTATTCCCATACTCTGATATTGATATCTTGATCCTTTTGCCGGATAACCAGAAGCTAGTTGCAGAAGTCCTCTCAAGCAAGATTGAGAAATTCGTTGCGCATTGCTGGGATACTGGTTTAGAAATCGGCTCCTCCGTTAGAACGGTTGCAGAATGCATTAGTGAGGCGGAACAAGATATTACTGTGCGCACATCATTGCTTGAGGCTCGTTTAATTGGTGGAAAAAAAATACTCTTTATAGAATTCGCAAAAGCATTTGGAGATTCTCTCGATCCAAAAACATTTTTTCAAGCTAAGCTGGCTGAGCAAATTCAAAGGCACTACAAATATCAAGATACGCCCTACTCTCTAGAGCCCAACTGCAAAGAAAGTCCAGGTGGTTTGCGCGATCTCCAAGTCATTTCTTGGGTCAGTAAAGCTGCACTACTTGGCAATACTTTTAAAGACTTACATCAAGCGGGATTACTCACCCAGCGAGAGCTTACTGAGCTCAATCGTAACCAGAAATTCCTAGAAACCCTGCGCGCTAATTTGCACTTACTCGCTGGTCGCAGACAAGACGTCTTAGCATTTGACTTACAAGCGCCATTAGCCAAAGTCATGGGCATCACTGAAGAATCTTCTCGCCTTGCAAGCGAAGCAATTATGCGGCGCTACTACTGGGCTGCGAAAGCAGTGACCCAGTTAAATGATGTACTTTTACAGAACATTGAAGCCCTGCTCTTTTCTCAAGAATCTAAAACGATTCGTCCCATTCCTGGCGAGGGCAATGAATTCTTTATTGAGCGCCAGGGGGTTCTGGATATCACTGACCCGCAGCTATACCAAAAGCATCCTGAACAGATTCTGAGAACATTCCTAGCGCTTACCCAAACTTCCAACGTCAAGAGTCTCTCTGCCACTATCTTTAGGGCTCTCTACAACGCACGACAGACTATGGACAGTAAGTGGCGGGCCGATCCAGTCAATCGCGCGCTCTTTATAGAGTTATTGAAGCAGCCGGAAGGCGTGAGTCGTGCTTTCCATTTAATGAACCGCACGAGCGTTCTAGGTCGTTACTTGCCAGCATTTAGAAAAATTGTGGGTCAGATGCAGCATGATTTGTTCCATGTATACACAGTTGATCAACATATTTTGATGGTGCTACGCAATGTTCGACGTTTTATGGTCGTTGAACACACCCATGAATTCCCCTTTTGCAGCAGCCTGATTGCCCATTTTGAAAAACCTTGGCTGCTAGTGATTGCTGCTCTCTTTCACGATATTGCTAAAGGTCGTGGTGGGGATCATTCTGTTCTCGGTAAAGCAGATGCCCGCAAATTTGCTAAAGAGCATGGGCTTGATAAAACCGATACTGAATTATTAGTATGGCTGGTATCTGAACATCTCAATATGAGCCAAGTAGCTCAAAAACAAGATCTCACCGACCCAGATGTCATCCAAGCTTTTGCTAAAAAAGTGGGGGATGAACGACACCTCACCGCGCTGTATCTTTTAACCGTCGCAGATGTGCGTGGCACTAGCCCTAAAGTTTGGAACGCCTGGAAGGGCAAACTCTTAGAAGACCTGTATCGCTTAACCTTACGCGTCTTAGGTGGGGCAAAACCAGACGCCTCCTCAGAACTTGCCCAGCACCAAGAAGAGTCCCGCATTAAGCTCCGCCTTTATGGCATAGAAGATAAGAACTATGAACATCTATGGAAGCAATTGGATGTTGCCTTCTTCCTCAGACAAGATCCCGCTGATATTGCCTGGTTAACGCGCCATCTCTTTAATAAAGTCGATAGCGAAACTCCGGTTGTCAGGGCGCGCCTTTCCCCTGTTGGAGAGGGTCTGCAAATCGCAGTGTATGTCAAAGACCAAGAAGACTTATTTGCTCGTATTTGCGCATATTTTGAGCGCCATGGCTTTTCGATTTGGGATGCTCGGATTCACACTACACGCCATGGATATGCCTTAGACACCTTCCAAATCTCAGGAAGCAATTTAGTAGACGAAGGTGGTAGCTATCGTGACCTTATTCAATTGGTTGAATATGAGCTAACAGCAGCCCTACAAAGTAGTGATGCCTTACCTAACCCAAGCATGGGACGTCTTTCCAGGCAATCCCGTAGTTTTCCCATTCAAGCTAGGGTGCACATTGTTCCCGATGAACGCGGTCAGTACTATGCTCTCTCCTTATCAGCTAGCGATCGCACTGGATTGCTCTATGCAATTTCTAGGGTATTAGCAAAGCATCAAGTCTCTTTACATACAGCCAGAATTAATACTCTAGGTGAGCGCGTCGAAGACGTATTGCTATTAGATGCAGCGAACTTGAGTAAGAATCCAAAGCTGCAAATCCAGCTAGAAACTGAATTACTAGAAGTTCTGGGAACCTAAGTTCTTCAGTGTGCGCAAAATGCGCTCACTCTGTATTTGATCAAGCGCAAACCAATCACATTTAATATCCTCAGTGGCTCTAGACTCGCCCTTGACGACCAAGCGATATAAGAGGTCAATATGTAAATGAATTCCCTCACCCTTTTTAGGATTAGCGGGGATTTCATGTACATCGATATCAATGGGGTCTGGAAAAGCAGGATCAGCCATACAAATAAAACCCGTTTCCTCATAAACCTCACGAATGGCTGCCTCAATAGGTAACTCACCTTCATCAATATGACCTCCAGGCTGAAACCAGGTCTTGATAAATGGATGAAATATCAATAGCACCTTGCCATCACGGATTACCAAACCGCTGGCAGTGATGTGGCCTAGGGCATTACAGCGACTACTAAAATTGTCTGATGCAAGAATTTTATTTACTAGGTTTTTATGAGGGGATATCTCAATTGCCTTATGAATTTTATGAATCATAAAGATAGCTAAAAATGAATAATCTAAATCAAAAGAAAGATATTCACCAGCTGATATTGCTGTAAGAATTGCCCTACTTCAATAGCTCCAGCATGGCTGCTTCATCGATAACAGCAATACCCAACTCTTCAGCTTTAGTGAGTTTGCTACCGGCGTCTGAGCCAGCAACAACATAGTCTGTTTTCTTAGAGACCGAACCGGCAACCTTGGCACCAGCCTTTTCTAATAAATCTTTTGCTTCATCCCGGGTCATCGTTGGAAAGGTGCCTGTCAGCACAAACGTTTTTCCTGCCACTGCAGCACTAATGATCTTTTCTTCGACCGATAACTGCATACCAGCAGCCAAGATTTGTTCAATCACTTCGCGGTTATGGGCTTCCTCCATAAAACTGACTATCGAGTCTGCTACTACGGGACCAACATCCTTCACCGTTAAGAGATCTTCCAGCGTGGCATCCATCAAAGCATGCATGGATTGGTAATGATTAGCTAAATCCTTCGCAGTAGTCTCGCCTACATGACGAATACCCAAGGCAAAAATAAATCTGGCAAGACTAGTATTGCGGGACTTGTTAATAGCCTGAATCAGGTTATCGGCAGATTTATCACCCATACGCTCTAGATTGGCGAGAGCTGTAAAGCCTAGATGGTAAAGATCAGCTGGCGTTCTGACTAAATTGAGATCGACCAATTGATCTACGATCTTTTCACCTAAACCTTCAATATCCAATGCCCTTCTATGAGCAAAATGAATCAGTGCCTGCTTGCGCTGAGCACCACAAAAGAGGCCTCCACTACAACGTGCTACCGCTTCATCAGCTAGGCGCTCGATATGAGAGTCGCATACTGGACAGCGAATAGGCATTGTGAATTCTGATGTGCCTACTGGTCTACGTTCTTTAATGACAGATACGACTTCTGGAATCACGTCGCCGGCTCTTCTTACTGAGACTGTATCGCCAATGCGAACATCTTTACGCTTCACTTCATCTTCATTGTGCAAAGTCGCATTAGTGACTGTAACGCCACCAACCTCAACTGGAGAAAGCCTTGCAACTGGGGTGATTGCACCTGTTCGACCTACCTGTACATCAATCCCTAATACCGTAGTCAAAGCTTCTTGCGCTGGATATTTATGCGCCAAGGCAAAGCGCGGAGCCCTAGAAACAAAACCTAGCTTAGCTTGCTCAGCAAAAGCATTGACTTTATAAACCACACCATCGATGTCATAAGGCAGCGAATCCCGCTTAGCGCCGATCTCGTTATAGAAGGTGAGAATTTCTTCTACTGACTTCAGAACTCGGCGCTCAGGGCACACTGGTAGCCCCAGCTCTACATAAGCATTGAGTAATTCTTCATGGGTTGCGGGCAACCAAGATTGAGGGTCTAGAGCTCCTAAGCCATACGCAAAGAAAGATAGCGGTCGCTTGGCAGTGATCTTAGAATCTAATTGACGCAGGCTACCTGCAGCGGCATTGCGTGGGTTGGCAAATTCCTTTTCACCAAGAACTGCAGCTTGTTGATTCATTTTCTGAAAGTCTTTGAGATACATAAAGACTTCGCCGCGCACTTCCAATACTGCTGGAATATTTTTTCCTAATAGCTTTAGAGGAATCGCCCGAATGGTTTTAATGTTCGCTGTAACATCCTCCCCGCTAGCGCCATCACCACGGGTGGCAGCTCTTACTAGAGAGCCATTTTCATAGCGAAGTGAAATTGCTAAACCATCAAATTTCAACTCACCTGCATAGTCAACATGATCTGTATGTAAACCCTCTCTACAACGACGATCAAATGCGATGAGCTCAGTATCTTCAAAGGCATTATTGAGAGACAGCATTGGCACGGCATGCTGAACGGAATCGAACTCTTTAAGAGCAGCACCCCCTACGCGCTGGGAAAGGGATTCGGAGGTAACCCAATCTGGATAAGCTGCTTCAATAGCGAGCATTTCTCGATATAGACGGTCATATTCAATATCAGGCAATAAAGGTGCATCAAGCACATAGTAGGCATGCTCTAAACGAGCTAGCTCTTCTTGCAAGAAAGCGTAGCGATCCGCTAAATTTTTCGGACTAGAGGGAGGCAAAGCGCTTCCTTAGCTAAATAATCTACTGGCGGTAGAAGATCCCGCAGGAACACCACTCTTATCAAGATTGGCGTACAAGACATCTAGATGCTGACGAATACTAATCACCGCAGCCCCTGTGAGATTAATGCCATTATCATCAACTAGGCGCCCATGAGCGGATTGAGCAATTTCAACCCCCTCATCCAACATTCTCTCAAAGGGGCGTTGCTCTTGATCCACCAAAGGAACCTCCAAGAGCAAAGTCAGTTGAGTGACTGGAGCACTAGGATCTAAGTCGGTGCTATTAAAAAGCAATTGCTCATTACTAAAAAAATCAAACCTCCTGCCATTGCGAGCGAGCCTAAAACCTTTTTGTAGCATCAGAGCTTGCAGTGCTGCCCACGAGAGCTGCTCATCAAACAGTACATTAATACTTAACTGAATATCGCTCTCTGCAGCCATGGCGTCTAACTCTTTTGCACCCTCCAGCATCGTACTGACACTAGGCATATCAATTTGAGAGCCCAGGGTTTCAGCAAGCGCTTGCGCTTTGGAACAAAAATCAGATAACTCTAGGACACCTATAGGACCAAGACGACTTGCTAATTGAATGGCCAATTGAAGTTCGGCATAAGAAGCATCTTCACGCAATACTTCCCAGTCTTCAGCGGCATCTATATCAGCATTCAATCCTTCACACATCCATTTTGCAGTAGCTTGCCCATCCAGATCAGACCACGCATTAATTTCATCCAGGATCTCAGCACCACTGATTGGTCCATCAAAACGCAAGGTAATCACGCAGTCAATGCGAGGATCAATGGCTTGCTTTTCAGCTGTTGCAATGGTTGGCATCAAAACATCTGAAAGACTAGGCTCTGTTCGAGACTGCGCATCTGCATCCGCAAAACCACTAAAACTAGGCTCACGAGCAGAACGCTCATTCAAGGGAAAACTACTTACCTCCCTTGCCTTGCGGCGAGCACGCGCAAATCGCAAGTTTAAAATGGCAACTACTATCAGAATCAGCAGGCCAATCGCGGCAAGCGCCATTTGCAAATCAGACAAATCCAGGACTGTCATGAGTTGCTGTAGAGACACTTAAGCAGCCTCCACCATTGACACAGCAGAAGAAATATCTACTGCGACAATTCGAGAAACACCCTGCTCTTGCATCGTGACACCAATCAGTTGATGAGCTATTTCCATAGTGATCTTGTTGTGTGAGATGAAGACAAATTGGGTCTTATCTGACATTTTGGCAACCATATGAGCGTAGCGCAAGGTGTTTGCATCATCTAGTGGTGCATCAACCTCATCCAACAAGCAAAATGGTGCAGGATTAAGGAGGAAGAGCGAGAACACCAAGGCAATCGCAGTCAATGCCTTCTCGCCACCTGAGAGTAGATAAATAGAACTATTCTTCTTGCCTGGTGGCTGTGCCATCACTTGCACACCAGCATCTAAAATCTCTTCACCGGTCATCACCAATTCTGCATGACCACCGCCAAAGAGCTCTGGGAAGAGTTTTCCAAAGTGCAAATTGACCTGATCAAATGTGCCTTGTAATAAATCACGGGTCTCAGCATCAATCTTGGCAATTGCATCTGTTAAGGTTTGCATCGCCTCATTTAAGTCTGCAGATTGAGCATCCAAGAATTGCTTGCGTTCACGCGAACTTGCTAGCTCATCGAGTGCGGCCATATTGACTGGTCCAAGGGACTGAATCTCAGTATTTAAGCGTGTCACTTCAGTTTGTAATGCGCCAACCTTTAGGTCGGGACTGAAGTTGGCTTCAAGCGCTATTAAGTCGGCCTCAGCATCGGAAAGTAAAGTTGCAAACTGTTCATAATTTAAACGAGCAGCTTGTTCACGTAACTGGAGGTCGACCACCTTATCGCGCATAGGCTGCAAACTGCGCTCAATATGCATACGAGCCTCATCAGCCTCACGTAACTGATGCAATAGGGCATCTTGCTCTGTACGGGCATTCGCTAGCGCAGCTTCACGGGCACTGCGGGCAAGTAAAAGACCTTGTAATTTATCTTGCGCCTCTTCATCACTTAAGGTTTCAAGTTCTTGCTGAGCGAGCGCATATTTGTCCTGAATTTCCATGATTTGAGTGCGCGCCGTGCTTTGATCGCGCTGTAAATCTGCAATACGTTGCTGCAAAGAACGGGTTGTAAAGGCTGCTTCCTGAGCAGACATTTCAGCGGCCCGCAAGGATTCTCGTAAACGGTCACGTTCTTGAGTTACAAGTTCGAGTTTTTCTTGAGCAGCCACCAAACTTTCCTGCAAACCTTGTTTTGATTCCTCGGATTGAAGCAACTCAGATGCGGCTTGTTCTTGTGTCGTAGCCAGCTGTTCCGTTTGCTTGCTTAACTCGCCCAACTCGCCTTGAATCTGTGCGGCACGTTGACTATATTGCTCTTGAGCTTGCGTTAACTGCATTCTCTCCACTTCAAAACCATGCGCTTCTTGCACTGCATGCTCTGCACTGGTGCGAGTCTGCTCTGCAGTTTGGTGGGCAGCCTGATAATTAGCAATACATTGATCTAACTCACCTTGCAATTCACTCTGAATTAATTGCTGTGCACGTAATTGCTTCTCAAGACCTTCCATCTCCTGAGCGCGCGCCAACATTCCCGCCTGCTCTGAGTCAGCAGCATACAACTGCACGCCAACTCGACTCACTAAATGGCCTTGTTGAGTAACGAGCGCACCACCAGCCGGTAATTTTTCACGACGATGCAGGGCATCTTCAAGACTATCGGCAATATAAATATTGTCCAGCCATTCTTGTAAAACGGCTGAGACTCTTGGTGCACCAGCGCTCTGCACTCTAGTTAATAGCGGGATAAAGTCGGTTGGCACCGTAGTACGGGCAGGAGTAATCTCCTCAGTTAACAAAATAGCTAAACGACTTGGTGGCGCATCATTCGCTAAAGCCAAAGTCTCTTGAACATTTTTTGCAGTAACCGCAGCGAGACGCTCACGTAAAACGGATTCCAAAGCAGCTTCCCAACCACTCTCTACTTTTAATTCTTGCCAGAGACGCTTGCTCTCTTTGAGGCCTTTGCTTTCTAGCCAAGGGCCAATTTTCCCTTGGGCTTGAACACTTGCTTGCAGCGCAGTTAAGGCAGTTAACTTGGCTTCTGTTTGTGCTAAATCCTGATTAGCTTTCTGTATCTGCTGTTGGGCAGTATTACGTGCTTCATCTGCAGCAGGCACGCGTTGCTGAGCTTCGCCAGCACGCTGTTTAGATTCTTCTACTTTGCGCTGTGCCATAGAATGACGATCTAAAGCCATCTGCAATGCTTCTGGATCGGGCTTGCGCATTCCGGCCAACTCACCATTGAGGCGTGCTTCACGCCCTTTTAATTCTTCTAACTGCGCTACGATTGCTCTTGTACGCTCACCTAAACTAGCCAAACGCTGTTCGATGATGGCTAAACTATTACGCGCATCATTTAAGACTCGAGCACTCTCTTGATAAGACTCTTCACGATCTGGCATTTGATCCTGCAGGCCATTGAGGTCTGCCAGTAAAGATTGTTCTTTTTCAGAGGCGAGACTTAATTCATGTTCTGCCGTGCGTTGAGCTTGTGCAGCATCGGTTTCTTGCACAGTCCAGCGCTGTAGTTGAGCCTGTAAATCTTGGGTTTGTTGTTGCAAGCGTTGGCGCGCTTCTTGTACATAATGAATCTGGGACTCAACCTGACTAACATCAGAATTAGTTTGATAAAGATCACCCTGAGCTTCGGACACTTTATCTTGCAATGCATACTGTTGAGTGCGCATGGTTTCCAGCTCAGCCTCAGCATGACGTAATTTAGCAGTCTGCTCTTCTAGACTGACTTGGGTCTCACGAATACCATTGGCATGACGCTCTTGCTCTTTACCAGCTTCAGTTTGACGCACAAACCAGAGTAACTGTTGTTGAGATTTCATCTCAGTAGAAAGAGCGGCATGACGCTCTGCAACAGTGGCCTGTTTCTCAAGACGTGTCAGTTGCTGATCGAGTTCGCGCAAAATATCTTCAACACGCACTAAGTTCTCTCGAGTATCCTCAAGACGGGAGGCGGTCTCTTTGCGACGCTCTTTATATTTTGAAACACCGGCAGCCTCTTCTAAGAACACACGCAGTTCTTCTGGCTTGGCTTCCAAAATACGATTGATTGTTCCTTGACCAATAATGGCGTAACCTCTTGGACCCATACCAGTACCCAAGAAAATATCTTGAATATCCTTACGGCGTACCACTTGGTTGTTGACGTAATAACTAGAGTTGCCATCGCGGGTTAAAACACGCTTCACTGCTAATTCGGTAAAGGCACTCCACTGACCTTGTGCGCGACCATCCGCATTATCAAAAATAAGCTCTACGCTAGCGCGACCAGATGGTTTACGTAAACCTGAACCATTGAAAATCACATCTTGCATTGATTCGCCACGTAATTCACTGGCGCGGGATTCACCCAAAACCCAACGAACGGCGTCAATAATGTTCGACTTTCCGCAACCATTTGGTCCCACAACACCAATCAATTGACCTGGCATTTCAAAATGGGTTGGATCGACGAAAGACTTAAAGCCGGAAAGTTTGATAGATTTCAGTTGCACGGCGTACTTTACAGGGTAAAAAAGGGGTTCAAAAAAGGGGGTAAAAATTAAGACTAAATGTGGGAAGATGATAGCAAGCTTAAGTCCCTTCACACGGGTTTTTTCCCCACCGATATAATGATAAATCTACCTCCAGGGTCAAAACCCCTTAACAATCTGATAGTTAACTGAAAAGCATGAGCCAATCACCACAAAGCATCATCGAACAAGCCTGGGAAAACCGCGCAAACCTCTCTCCTGAGTCTGCTTCAGCCGAGATCCGCAACGCGGTTAGCACAGTCCTAGAGGGCCTCAATTCAGGGGATATCCGGGTTGCTGAGCGCCGTAGCGTTGGCAAGTGGGAAGTAAATCAATGGGTTAAGAAGGCTGTCCTGCTTTCTTTTCGCCTAGAAGACAACAAGCCGATGGGTGCTGGTGGCTATACCCAGTTCTACGACAAAGTGCCAAGTAAGTTTGAAAACTACACAGCAGAAGATTTTGCCAAGGGTGGCTTTCGCGTGGTTCCCCCGGCAATAGCTCGTCGTGGCTCATTTATCGGCAAAAATGCTGTTTTAATGCCCTCTTACGTCAATATTGGTGCTTATGTAGGCGAAGGCACGATGGTTGATACCTGGGCCACAGTTGGCTCTTGCGCCCAAATTGGTAAAAACGTGCACCTTTCTGGTGGCGTTGGTATTGGTGGTGTTTTGGAACCCCTTCAAGCTGGTCCAGTCATCATTGAAGATAACTGCTTCATTGGCGCCCGCTCAGAAGTGGTTGAAGGCGTGATCATCGAAGAGAATGCAGTGCTTTCCATGGGTGTCTATATTGGGCAAAGCACCAAGATTTATGACCGTGAGACTGGTGAAGTACATTACGGTCGTGTTCCCGCAGGCTCAGTCGTGGTACCTGGCTCTATTCCTTCTGCAGATGGTAAATATAGTCTCTATGCAGCAATTATCGTAAAGAAGGTAGATGCTCAAACCAGAGCCAAAACTGCTATTAACGAATTACTGCGCGATTAAATCGAAGTCAAGATAACCATATGAGTGCCACTCTTGAGCTGACTAAAGCGCTCATTGCCTGTCGTTCGGTCACACCAGTTGATGGTGGCTGCCAAGAACTGATCGCCAAGAGACTTCAAGCAGTTGGCTTTCATACTGAGAGCATCGTGAGTGGTCCAGAAAGTTTTCAGGTCACCAACCTTTGGGCAATCAAAAAAGGTTCGGCTGGCGATCAAGGCAAAGTCTTGATGTTCGCTGGGCATACTGATGTCGTACCGACTGGCCCTCTCGATAAATGGAATAGCGATCCATTTACCCCCACCATTCGTGATGGCTTGTTGTATGGTCGTGGTGCCGCTGATATGAAAACCTCACTAGCTGGCTTTGTTGTGGCGACGGAAGAGTTTGTTGTAACGCACCCAAACCATGCTGGCTCGATTGCCTTCTTAATCACCAGTGATGAAGAGGGCCCTGCTAATGATGGGACCGTCATCATGTGTGAGCGCTTGCAAAAACACGGGCAACGCCTAGACTATTGCGTCATTGGCGAACCTACTTCGGTAGAAAACATTGGTGACATGATTAAGAATGGTCGTCGCGGCTCCCTCTCCGGAAAACTTAGAATTAAAGGTATTCAGGCACATATTGCCTACCCTCACCTTGGCAAAAATCCAATTCATATCTCTGCCCCCGCTATCAATCAACTGATTGGAATTGAATGGGACAAAGGAAACGAATATTTCCAGCCCACCAGTTTCCAAATTTCTAATATGCATTCTGGTACAGGTGCAAATAATGTCATCCCTAATGAGTTAGTAGTGGATTTCAATTTTCGCTTTTCCACAGAGAGCAAGCCAGAACAATTACGCGAGCATCTTGAACATATCCTCAAATCCCATAATCTCGATTTTGAAATCGATTGGGTTTTAGGTGGTAGTCCATTTATCACTGGCAATGGCGATTTAGCAAATGCTCTGCGCCACGCCATCAAAGCAGAGACTCAGATCGATACACAACTCTCTACTACCGGCGGTACGAGTGATGGACGCTTTATTGCCAAAATCTGCAAAGAAGTAGTAGAGTTTGGCCCCCTCAATGCCACAAGTCATAAGATTGATGAGTGCGTGATCATCAATGATGTTGAGCCCTTAAAAAATATTTACCGCAAGACCCTTGAGCAACTCATTGCTTAATTAAATCATCTAAATCAAGCCATCATGGATCCTGAGCCTTCTCAAGTAATCACCTTAAATCAGTGCATCGAGCAAGTTGCACAAAGACTAGAGACGGCAGATTTGCATTATGGCCATGGCGCCATTGATGCTCAAAGCGAAGCGCTTTGGATTGCTAGTAAACAACTAGACATTAGCCCAGTAGATGCACTTGATGAACTAGATCAAGTGATTACTCCATCCCAATATCAAAGAGCACTTGAAGTTGCTCAAGTCCGTATCGAAACCCGAAAACCGCTAGCCTATATTTTGGGCGAAGCCTGGTTAATGGGGGTACCTTTTTTCTGTAGTGAGCAAAGTATTGTGCCCCGCTCTTGGATTGCAGAACTCATTGCTAATGGTTCACTAGAGCCCTGGCTACCCGCAGATGGTAAAGCGTTGGATCTCTGTACCGGTAATGGCTCATTAGCTATTTTATTGGCGCTATCCTGTCCAGATATTCATGTGACTGCATGTGACATTAGTCTTCCAGCACTTTCAGTCGCAGCACGCAACCTAGACCGCCATGGCCTCAGCTCCCAAGTTGAACTACTCAGCGGTGATTTATGGGATGCGCTAGAAGAACCAAATGATGGCAATCGTTTTGATTTGATCATCTGTAACCCACCTTACGTTAACTCGCACTCCATGAATACTTTACCTGCTGAATATCATGCAGAGCCTGCTCTCGCTTTAGCTGGCGGTGATGATGGTATGGACATCATTCGCCGCATCATTGCAGCAGCACCAGACTACCTCACGGACAGGGGTGCAATTCTGATTGAAATTGGTAATGAGTACGAAAACTTCAAAAAAGTGTTTCCTCAAATACCAGCAATCTGGATGGAAGTATCAGCTGGCGATGAACAAGTCCTACTCATTCAAGCGGAAGACCTGCATTAATTATTAAATCAGGTTAGTTAACTTAGCTCAGCTCAGCAGCAGCAGCAATTGCCTGATCGATTCTCTCTACCGGAATAACACGCAATCCAGGAATCTTGGTCTTAGGCATATTGGCTTTAGGAATGATCGCCACTGTAAAACCAAGCTTTGCAGCTTCTTTAAGTCGCTCTTGACCACGCGGGCATGGACGAATTTCCCCAGCTAAACCAACCTCACCGAACACAATTAACTCTTTTGGTAAAGCGCGATTGCGAATCGATGACTGAATTGCCAGCAACACAGCCAAGTCAGCTGCTGGCTCAGAAATCTTAACGCCACCCACGGCATTTAAAAAGACATCCTGATCAAAGCAAGCCACCCCAGCATGACGATGCAATACCGCTAAGAGCATGGCAAGCCTGGCCTGTTCTAAACCCACAGCTAATCTTCTAGGGTTGGGGATAT
This sequence comes from uncultured beta proteobacterium, assembly GCA_903845455.1. GTDB lineage: Bacteria > Pseudomonadota > Gammaproteobacteria > Burkholderiales > Burkholderiaceae > Polynucleobacter. The sequence goes on from CAIMXN010000032.1 coordinate 14,509, forward strand.
GTGCTGTATCTACCAGCGCCTGAATCTCTACTAGTAAGGGACGACTACCCTCTTGTGTCACCAATACGCAAGCACCAGGCACCATCTCCGCATGTTGTGACAAGAAAATGGCAGAGGGATTCGCAACTCCGCGCAAACCTTTCTCAGTCATCGCAAATACACCAAGCTCATTTACAGCGCCAAAACGGTTTTTAATCGAGCGGACTAGGCGGAATGAAGAATGGGTATCACCTTCAAAGTAAAGGACGGTATCCACTATATGTTCTAGCACTCGTGGTCCAGCAAGATGGCCATCCTTGGTGACATGACCAACCATGAATACGCAAATGCCACTGGATTTGGCTGCTCTCGTTAACTGTGCAGCACACTCCCTTACCTGCGCAACCGAACCAGGTGCAGAACTAAGCACCTCTGAATACAAAGTCTGAATCGAATCTACCACCAAGACTTGAGGCTTTACTGTATCCATGATGGATAACAATTTTTCTAGTTGAATTTCTGCTAAGACTTCAAGCTGAGGCGCATCCAGTGCAATGCGTTTTGCCCGCAATGCGATCTGCGCAGCAGACTCTTCGCCACTGCTATAGAGCACGTTCATACCAGCAGCACTCATCTCAGCACAAGCTTGTAATAACAAGGTCGACTTACCAATGCCTGGGTCACCACCTAATAAAACTACTCCACCAGGAACTAAACCCCCGCCGAGTACTCGATCAAATTCTTCAACACCAGTACTAAATCTTGGCAAATCTTCCGCAGTAATGGCAGAAAGTTTTTGTCTTGGGAGTGATTGGGCTAAGCCTTGAAAACGAGAATTAGAACTCACTTCAGGCAAACCCTCTTCTAAAGTGTTCCACGCCTGACAGGATGGGCATTGACCTTGCCACTTGGCAGATGTTCCGCCACATGACTGACAAATATATATCGTTTTAACCTTAGCCAAAGTGTTGCCCTTTTGTATTGCTGGTTTATATCTTACTGAATCACAATAGTTTTTGATTTCAACTTAAATCAATCAAGCTGTGTGCCTGCTTTATTTTCTTGGGCCCGCTTAGGTGCATCTTTACGGCGTTGCTCCCGATCCGCTGCACGAGTTGCCGCATCTTTTTGCTTTTCTTCATACTGGCGTTGATTGGCAGTACGCTCAGCAGCCTTTTCTGGGGCAACTCGCTCGGCCGCTCGCAAAATATCACGTTGATCTTTAAGACTTTCACGTAACTTGCGCTGCACCTCATGCAACTCCACTTCTTGCGCCCTAATAGGATCAATCTCTTTACGGTAATCAGCCCTAGCACTTCTTAAGCAGTAATTCACCCAATAGTTTTTGTAGCAATCAGATGAAGTCTTTTCCCAGCGATATTTTGCCCAGTCGCGTTGCACCTCGAGCTCATTCTCAATCTTATTTAGTTGCTCAAGCTCAGTCTCTTCAGCAGGAGTAGCTAAAACCACCCCACCCAAAGAGCAAGTAAGCAAAAATATCCCAATGAATATTTTTAAGCGCACAAAATTAATGCTGCTCAAATTTCTACTTTCGCACCTAATTCAACCAGGCGGTTAGCTGGGATCTTAAAAAAGTCCGATTGACGGCCAGCATTTTGATACATCCAGCAGAACAAGCGCTCACGCCACAAAGCCATACCAGGAATCTCTGTAGAAACAATAGTGTCGCGTGACAAGAAGAATGAGGTATTCATTAAGTCGAACTTAAGGCCTGAGGATATTTCAATTAACTCAATAATCTTACCCATATCTGGCGTTTCATTAAAACCATAAACAGCACGAACGACATAAATATTATTCCCAAGATCTCGCAGCGTAATACGCTCCTCATCTTTCACATATGGCACATCCCAGATACTGACCTTCAGGAAAAATACACGCTCATGAAGGACGTGGTTATGCTTTAAGTTATGCAAGAAAGAAACAGGTAAATAATCAACGTGCGCAGTCAAGAAAATAGCAGTGCCCTCTACACGGTGTGGAGGATTCATCATCAACATGTCAATAAAACCTTTTAGCTCAATACCCTCTTTAACTGCACGCCGGCGTAATAATTGACGGCCCTGATACCAAGTCATTAGGAGTAAAAAGCAAGCGGCACCTAGTAATAATGGGAACCAGCCGCCTTCCAAAATTTTGAGTAAGTTGGCAGTTAAAAATGCTAAGTCAACAATCAAGAATGCACTGATAACCAATGTCACTAATAAAGTATTCCAGCGCCAAACTACCCGCATCACAATTGCTGCTAAAAAAGTGGTAACAATCATCGTGGTGGTAACGGCAATACCGTATGCAGCAGCTAAATTTTCAGACTTCTTGAATGCCAACACTACTGCAACAACCAAAATTAATAAAGTCCAATTGACCAAGGGCATGTAAATCTGACCAATCTCACGATCGGAGGTATGGCGAACTTTCATGCGTGGCACAAAGCCCAAAAGGATCGCCTGACTCGTCATTGAGAAAGCACCGGAGATCACTGCCTGAGATGCAATGACGGTAGCTAAAGTAGCCAAGATGACCAAAGGAAATACAAAACCTTCTGGCACCATTAAAAAGAATGGATTGGTAATGGCCTCAGGATGACTGAGGAACATTGCGCCTTGACCAAAATAATTGAGAATCAAACAAGGCATGACAATAAAGAACCAGCCCATCCGAATTGGTTTAGCACCGAAATGTCCCATATCAGCATACAAAGCCTCGGCACCCGTCAAAACAAGGAATACAGCACCAAGCACAATGAAGCCTTGCAGTGCATGCTCATCCATAAAATGAATGGCATACATTGGATTAATAGCGCCAAATATTGCAGGGTTCTGAACAACCTGGTTTAAGCCCATTAATCCAATCACCCCAAACCAAATAAGCATCACTGGACCAAATAATTGTCCAACAATAGCAGTACCAGTTTTTTGAATAAAGAACAGTACAACCAAAATACAAATAGTTACCGGTATGACGTAGCGAGTGAAGTCTGGCGAAATCACTTCCATACCCTCTACAGCTGATAGCACTGAAATAGCTGGCGTAATAATCGCATCGCCATAAAACATACAGGCTCCAAAAACTCCAGCCATAATGATTAACAATGATCGCTTAGATCCTGCTGGAGCAGTACGTAGAGCCAAAGCCATGAGAGCCAAAATGCCGCCCTCACCATGGTTATTAGCACGCATCACAAACAAAACATACTTTAAAGAAACTACAATTGCGAAGGCCCAAAAAACCATGGAGATGACACCGTAGACGGCATCTGTAGAGAATGGAATGCCATGCTCAGGACTAAAGCACTCTTTCAAGGCATACAAAGGACTCGTCCCAATATCGCCAAACACAACCCCAATTGCAGCGAGCATCAACGTGAAAGATGCACCTTTTTGATGACTGGGATCCTGTCGAGAAATATCTACAGGTCTTAGCAGTGAAGAATCTGAAAATTCTGGGTTACTAACTGACATCAATAAGCCTTGTATACATGTTGCGTGGCAATATGTTACTCCTTATGCATGATGTCTGAGAGCTCGGTTTACCTCTAAAAAACGCTTTATTTATGCACCAATTGAAGGTAAACCTCGACAGAGAGACCCTAAAAATGGTAGAATTTCAGCTTCAGACGCGGGGTGGAGCAGTCTGGCAGCTCGTCGGGCTCATAACCCGAAGGTCGTAGGTTCAAATCCTGCCCCCGCAACCA
>CAIMXN010000033.1 GCA_903845455.1 uncultured beta proteobacterium
CGTAACCCCAATTTGAATACCACTGGAAATGCCCATGGATTCGTAGTGATGCCAGGTGCAAATCCTCCTGTTGAAATGGCTCGGAAGAGCGCACACCAATATGGGCAGTATTTAAATCTATGTCATTTTGGTTCATTAGCCAATGATCGATCCCTCTCTACAGTTTTAAAAGCCGCACATAGTCTCTTTCAGAAGTATCCAGAGGCAAGAAAATATCTTCGTGTGCATGCATATGGTGCACCTTTAGATACCTTATCTATGGAGGCAGTTAAGCATTACGATTATGCTGATATTTTGATAGCACATGGACGCCTTGAGCATGATCAAGTTACCGGAAAGTCTGGGCGTGAACAGGTTGTCAAAAAAATGCGAGAAGCAGACGTGTTAATTTTGCTTCATGGGAATGATGAGTGGTGTGCTGAGTATATTCCTTCAAAGTTTTACGATTATCTCTGGGCAGGCCGCCCAATATGGGGTATTACACACCGAAACCCTCAGTTGGATAAGATGCTTTTGGATAGGGGTTCTTACTTAAGTGTTGAAGGAGACGACGAGGGAATCGCTATGACGCTTGAACGAGTTTGGTTAGATTGGCAGCAACAGAATTTGATTAAACCGATTTGGAACCCAATTGGTGTAGATCAAGCCGTTGAAACTATTCTTGTGCATTTAAAAAATGAAGGATAGTTATTTATGATCGATTTAGCTCTTTATTGCAAGTCTTACTCTAAAGATTTTTTGCGCTTGAAGCAATTACTTGCTTCAATACAAGCCTATAACAAAGATCAGATACCATTTTATATATCTACTCCAAAAGACCAATATGAAGAGTTGATTAAAATTTTGGAGGTCGATGGATATCAATGGGTATCTGATGAATCCATTATTTCTGCAAACGAAAGAGCTTCAACTGAAATTATCAAGCAGAGATCTGGGAGTCTTACTCAGCAAGTCATTAAATCTGAGTTTTGGCGCCTTGGCTTATGTAATAACTATGTGTGCTTAGACTCGGATTGCATTTTCATACAAGATTTTAAGAAAACAGATTTTCTTGCGAGCGATGGAAATCCTTACACAGTCGTCTATCAAAATAAAGAATATTTCCAGCTAGCCCTTAATCGTGGTTATGCTAAAGCACCAGAAAATCTTCGCCGTGAGGGTGATAGGGTTAAGGCGTTGTTTGGGCGTATTGGACCTAATTATTATTGCCCTTGTCCACCGTTTATATGGTCTGCCAAGGTTTGGGAATCGCTAGATCTAAGCTATCTAAAGCCACGAGATATTACTCTCTGGGATCTCTGCACTCCAGAGCATCCTGAAACCCTCCTTTATTTAGAGGCATTATTAAATTTTCATGCAATCCCATTGCAACCAATTGAGCAGTTATTTCGGGTTTATTACTACGACTGGCATTATTTTTTATTGAGAAGATTGGGTGAATCAAATATCAAGTTAAGAGCAAATTATTTAGGTGTAATTTATCAATCTAGTTGGGATTTAGACTTGGATTATGGCGTCAGCCAAAAATCAATTTCCTCTAGGATGCTCAAAAAATTGAAACGCGTAGGCCGATACTTGCAAAGCTTAATTTGATCATGAATATGCCATTAGTTAGTGTGTTAATGCCTGCGTACAATTCAGAACTTTACATTGCTCAAGCAATTGACAGCATTCTTACTCAAAGCCATAGCAATCTTGAACTCATCATTTTTGATGATGGGTCAAGTGATAGTACTAGAAAAATCATTGAGTCTTATACCGATCAGCGAGTTATTAAGGTGCTATCAGATAAAAATTTTGGCGTTGTCAGGGCGCGCAATGAAATGATTGATAGAGCAAC
>CAIMXN010000034.1 GCA_903845455.1 uncultured beta proteobacterium
GACACCCTAAAGGCGCAGAGAGTTTTATCTTTGGTATGCCCAATGAGAAAGATTCAGATAGCGAAGATGAAGATCTGGATGAACTGCTAGATAGTAGCCTCCCCAGCAATCCCCAGCCTCGAACTCTGCACTAAGCTTTTTTTCTCAGTCTTATTCTTTAAGCCATTCTTTAATGGCGCCAAGATCACGCTTGGTCTCACTATCCTCAACCGGATTAGTAAGGCTGGCAGGATTTCCTAAGCTTGCTAATGCGCGCTCTAGAGCGGCGATCTTTTCTTCTTGTTCTAGGCTGGCATCGATTAATCCTTTTAAGGCCATCGAGACAGGATCATCCACATTTGGGGTGATGCCATAGGCAGAAAAATATTCTTTCGTCTTGCTATCAGAGCTCTTCGGTAAATCTGGATGTAAAACGCGCGCGGGTATCCCCACCGCAGTCGCCCCCGCTGGAATTTCTTTGAGCACTACCGCGTTTGATCCTACGCGGGCACCATCACCCACCGTAAAGCCACCCAGCACTTTTGCACCAGCACTGATCACGACATCTTTGCCAAGGGTTGGGTGACGCTTTACCCCTTTGTAAAGTGATGTACCACCTAAAGTAACACCTTGATAGATTGTGCAGTCATCACCAATTTCAGTGGTTTCACCAATCACGATTCCAAGACCATGATCCAAAAATACGCGACGACCAATCTTTGCGCCTGGATGAATCTCAATGCCAGTGAACCATCTAGCAAACATGGACAGGAGGCGCGCAATCCACTTCAGCCCAAGCGACCACAAAAAATGGGAAAGGCGATGAAACCAAATAGCATGCAAGCCGGGATAGCAGGTGATGACCTCAAGACGGTTTCTTGCGGCAGGGTCACGGGCAATAATGGAGTCGACTTGGTCGAAAAGTGAATTAAACATGTTTTGATTTTAACGGGATGCGCTTATTTTCTCAGGAGCATTTGTTTGGCGATGCCCCGCAGTAGGTCAATTTCTTCTTTATGGAGGCGACTTCTAGAGAATAAGGCCTGGAGGCGGGGCATGAGTTTTTTAGGATAAGCAGGATCTAGATAGCCAATCGCCTCCAAGCCTGCGCGCCAGTGCTCTAGCATGGCGGCTACTGCAGCAGGATCTGCATAGTCTGGCAAAGCCTCACTCGCTACCAAATGCCCTTGAGCCTCACCAGAAGGCTGATTGAGTACTTCTCGTAAGGTAAAAGCGCACACCATGAGTGCTTGGGCAAGGTTTAGAGAGGGGTAGGCAGGGTTGGCATCAAGCCATACCCGATGGGTGCATAAAGCTAGATGTTCATTCTCAAGACCGGTCCTTTCAGGTCCAAAGACCAGTGCTACGCTCTGATGGTTTGCTACCGATTCTTGTATTAGTCTGCGTGCAGCTTGCCAATCGATAGGTGGTGGTCCGAACTCACGGTCGCGACTGGTCAGCCCTAACACTAAAGAACAATCTTGCAGAGCGGTTTCGAGGGAGCTTGATTCTTGGCTTGCTGCCAAAATATCCCCCGCGCCGCTAGCCAGAGCAATCGCCTCGGGTACTTGAGCAATACCCTTGTGCTTAGGGTTGATGAGTCGTAAATCACTAAAGCCCATCGTCTTCAGAGCTCGTGCAGCCGAGCCCACATTACCTGGATGGCTGGTTTGAACAAGCACCCAGCGTATCTGGCTGGCTTTTGCGGTATTCATCGTAGCGGTGATGTAGAGAGAATATTGGTCAAGAAGAGGGCTATCGTTTAGAATCAATCTGTTAGCTCGTTATTGTGCTGTAGTTTTCAATATCGCGAGCTTGTTCTTATTTAATTTGTCCATCAAAACTATGCATCCCATGTTAAATGTGGCCATTAAGGCCGCTCGTCGTGCAGGAACCGTGATTAATCGGGCCTCTCTGAATTTGGAGCGCTTGCAGGTAGACCGTAAACAGCACAATGATTTTGTGACGGAGGTGGATAAACAAGCAGAAGCTACCATCATCGAAACACTCAGCGAGGCTTATCCAACTCATGGATTTTTAGCTGAAGAAACGGGTGAGCGCAATGCGGATGCTGAGTATATTTGGATCATCGATCCATTAGATGGCACAACTAATTTCATCCATGGCTTTCCTCAATATGCGGTTTCGATTGCACTAGCAGTCAATGGTGTGACTCAGCAAGCGGTTGTATACGATCCTACTCGTGATGAACTCTTTACGGCTACGCGTGGTGCTGGCGCGTATTTGGATCGCCGGCGTTTACGGGTAGCAAGTCAAGACCGCTTAACAAATTGTTTATTGGGTACCGGTTTTCCGTATCGTGATGATCAAGACCTTGAGAAGTACTTAAAAATATTTGCTGATATGTCGCGTCAGTGTGCTGGTCTCCGTCGTCCGGGTGCCGCATCTTTAGATCTTGCCTACCTTGCTGCAGGTCGCTATGACGGCTTCTTTGAAAGCGATCTGAAACCATGGGATATGGCGGCAGGTGCATTATTAATTACCGAAGCTGGCGGCCTGGTTGGTAACTACCGAGGCGAGGAGGGCTTTTTGCAAAGTGGTGAAGTGATGTGCGCCAACCCCCGTATTTTTGCGCAGATGGTGCAATGCCTGTCCAAGTACTCGACTTGCTAAATCAGTAGGCAGGAATACAAACTACAGTTGTGGAATTTACTGAGCTGTTGCTAAGTCGGCGTAACGCACACCACTAGAATCAATTCTGAGAGCGCTTGCCTTAGGTAGGCTACTCTCCGGATGATCTAAATCCCAATCGGATAAAACCCAGCGCTGCCAGATTTGCTCATTCAGAGCCTCATGATGATGGGCGGGTAGA
>CAIMXN010000035.1 GCA_903845455.1 uncultured beta proteobacterium
ACATTTAAGCTTATCAACCATTGACACTAATCAAGTTTCACCATATTCAGCACTAGTGATTACCCTTGGTAAGTCCTTTTATCTATTAGCTTTATCGGGTGATTGGCCATGCTGATAGAAAAGAAAAAAGCCACCCGGCTGAGGTGGCTTTCTAAATAACTACTCTTTTGAATTACATGCCGCGATATGCGCCATCAAAGTCATAATGACGGGGACGCTGCTGAGCAGCTTGTTTGCTTTCAGAAAAAAGCTGGTTAAACATATTCAATAACTGGGTCATTTGAATCTCCTTAAGGGTTAGTACCTAGATTATAATCCTAATATTATTGCGTTGCAATATTAATGATAAATCTATATCTAATTGATTTTATTAAGTATTTATGCAAAATACCCTATAAAAATATCAAGAATAGCGTAAAAGGGTGGGTTTTATGGGATTCAATTGTTTTGAACTGAGTCTAAGTTATTACCTCCCTATTGCTTCCCTAGTGCAAATAGCTACCTACTGGCAATCAGGCTTTTGCATCTTGCCGCCATCACCACAGCTAGCCCATCATTGAACTTTTCAATCAATTCTTCATAAATTACCAGGGCCGACTCATAGTTTTTGGCCGAATAAAAATCAAATGCTTTGCTGGTTAATTCACACAATACTTCCTCAGTAGCAGTAGGGGCAGTTTCTGTATCACCTTCTCTAATGCCCAGTAATTCATAGATCAGTATTTCTCCAGCGCGACCCTTAACCGTAATTTGATCAATTGGTCGAACCCACAAGCGCTCACCAGCCTCTTTAAAAACCGAATGACTGATGATGATATCGGTACCGAATTCCTTATTAGCACCCTCTAAACGCGACGCAATATTCACGCCATCCCCCATCACCGTATAACTCAAGCGCTCTTCAGAGCCAATATTACCAACCAGCACTGCATCAGTATTGATGCCTATTCTGACAATCAATGGAGGTTTACCTTGTGCAATCAATCCCGCATTCAACTTCACCATGCGTCGTTTCGTTTTTATAGCAGCCACAGCAGAATGAAATGCATGATTTGGATTTAAGGTTGGTGCACCCCAAAAGGCCATTACTGAATCGCCAATAAATTTATCAACTGTTCCGCCTTCTTCTTTGATGGCGTAAGTCATTAACTTTAGATAGGATGAAACCCGCTTGAGCAACTCTCTTGTCGGAGTGAGTTCAGATAGAGCAGAAAAATCCTTTAGATCCGAGAAGAGAATGGTTAGATATCTGCTTTCACCGCCAACCTGAATGCCATGATCAGACTTCAATAAATCAGTCACCAAATCCCGAGGAATATAGGCAGTAAAAGCAGAAATAGTATTTTTTAAGCGCTTCAGCGAATTTCCCAAGACAGAAATCTCATGAATTCTAGATTCAACATAGGTAGATTCACCAAGCTTAAGCTCACGAATATTATCTGTTTCTTGAGCTAAAAACCGAATTGGCTTTGATATGCTCCTAGCTAAAAATAGGCCCACCGGTATCATCAC
>CAIMXN010000036.1 GCA_903845455.1 uncultured beta proteobacterium
CTATTTTTCAGTGAGCGTTTTAGCTGATGACCATGCTGGACAACTCATTGAGTTCAGAGTGATAGACACCGGTATAGGGATGGGTAAAGCTGAGATTACAAGGGCACTCGAAGCATTTGAGCAAGTGCCGAAACGGATGGAAATGGGAGTAAGCGATCAACAGGTTGGTACCGGTCTTGGTCTCACCATTACTAGTCATTTAATTAACTCTATGAATAGTCGTCTCTACTTTGATAGCGCTCCTGGTTTTGGTAGCAATGTTCATTTTTGCGTTGCTTTTCCAAGAACTAGTATGGCAGCTATGCGTACTTCATCAGATAATATGAATGGGAATGTCCCACAAAAACAGCTTGCTAAGAGGCAAATAAGTGGCCATCGAACACTTCAGGCCTTAGTAGTTGAAGATCACCCTGCAAGCCGTCAAATACTTTCTTTACAGTTAGAGGCATTAGGCATAAAAGTATGGGTTTGTGAAAATGCTGCTGCTGCATTGACGCTGGTATGTGAGCACCGCTTTGATCTGCTACTGACAGACCAATCAATGCCGGGTATGCAAGGATCTGACCTGGCAAAACAACTGCGTACGATGGGTCACCGTGAGCTCATCATCATTGGTGTGACGGCAGATATTTATGCTTTAGATTCTCGCCATCAGTTTTTATCTGCTGGCATGAATGGCGTACTAATTAAACCACTCAGTCTTAGCGCACTAGAAAATGAGCTCACCCGTTATTTTGCTGTGATAGATGGTAAGTTAAAAGAAGGGGAATACTCAGAGTATTCTTTTGATGCCTACGCCAATCTTTTAAAAGATAACCCGAAAAATATTTCACTTATTTTGGAAGAGATAAAGAAAGTTCATGATGACACCTTAATTGAGCTTCAAACGCTCTCCATTAGGAATGAACTGACTGAAAACCAATTTAAAAGTATGGTGCATAAGGTCAAGGGCGGTGCTCAACTCCTCAATGCCAAGTCATTTACAGAGCAATGTCAAATACTTGAACAGGATGGAGAACTCCAGGAACAGGTTCGCCTTTTTATTGAACTACTCCAGCAAGAAAACCAAGTCATCAAACAATATCAAGTTAAATATGGTGGATAGGAGTTTCTAGAGGGTTTATCCTTTAGGGGTGAGACCCCACTACCGCCATCGTCTAGTGCCCCTATTTTGTGCAAGCGCCATATTACTGGTCGCCCGTTTGACTCATGCCGCAGATTTAGTCTCTCAAGAAACAGCGTATCAATACATTCCTAAAGCGGTTGCTGCCAGCCTCGATAAAAATCAAATCCCTCGAGACGCTATCAGCATTGCTGTATCAGAAATTGGCCAAGGTCACGACGGTAATCAACTAAAGTATTTTTCCAAAACCACTCTGGATTGGCACTCAACCGAGGCTATGAACCCCGCTTCAACTATGAAGCTGCTTACTACGCTTACCGGTTTAGATATATTAGGGCCACAGTATCGCTGGCGCACCAAGCTCTTTACTGATGGGGAAATTCGCCAAGGTGTTTTAAAGGGAAATCTTTATCTCCAAGGCAGTGGCGATCCCAAGTTGATTCCAGAAGAGTTGGCGAGGATGATGAAAGACTTGCAAGCTTTGGGTATCCAGAAAATTGATGGTAACTTGATCTTTGATCGAAGTGCCTATGCACCCAAGGTAATGGAGCAAAACTCCATCGATGGTGAATCGCTTCGCGCCTATAACGTTTCTCCTGACCCCCTACTGTATGCCTTTCATACCTTATCGTTTCAGATGGGCAAATCGCGTACTGCTAACTTTATTGATATCAACTACACCCCTGCACTCGCTCACTTCAAGATAGTGAATGATATGCAATTAGTAGATAGCTCTTGCGACTCGTGGAAGAAGGATATCCGCCTTGAAATCAATCCCGAAAGTGGAGTCGCATCTCCCAATCAAAGTATTAGCGCTACATTTTCTGGGCTCTTTCCGAGTGGCTGCAAAGGGGTCGCTTACAACGTCGTTGCTTTAGATGCCAACACCTTTTTAACTCGGGGTTTTATAGCTGCCTGGGAATTAGCTGGTGGTACTTGGGTAAAAACACCAGAAGGCAACAGCGGCATCGTGCCAATGACTGCTAGATCATTACTACAATTTGAAGGTATCAATCTTGCCGATGACGTACAAGATATTAATAAATATTCAAACAATGTCATGGCAAGACAATTAATGTTGACATTAGCCCTTGAAAAAATGGGGAAGCCTGCCACTACTGAGAATGGTCAATTCGTCATTCAGGGATGGCTCAAAAAAATGGGCTTGCAGTTCCCAGAACTTGTGATTGAGAATGGTTCTGGCCTATCGCGTAATGAAGCCATTTCAGCGCAACATATGAATGACCTTCTCGTCACAGCCCGCAAGCTTCCTGTCGCTGAAACGTTTTATAACAGTCTGCCATTAGCAGGTACTGATGGCACGATGCGCAATCGTCTTATGACCCAATTAAGAAAATTTCTGCATTTTAAGAAAAAACCAGAGGCCCGCATTAAAACAGGGTCACTCTCAGATGTGCGAGCGATCTCGGGGTATGTAATTAGCAAGTCAGGCAAGATGTACGCCATCACTTCATTTATCAACCATCCCAATGCTTGGAAGGGCTTAGAGGCTCATGATCAATTGCTGGCGTGGCTACTAGAAGACGGTCCAGAACCAAAGCAAGCACGCTGAAGTCGATCTCTAACGCCGTCCCACTCTTCACCAGCAGGTGGCTCAGGAAATAAAATCAAATCCCAGCCCTGTTCATCAAGGTCACGCAATGAGCGATATAAGCGACTTGCGAATGTACGGCTATCACTAGGCATGGTCACTTCTTCAAAATGTACCGAAGGATGGCCATCTTCACTAAGCGAGGAATCCGAATCCCAAACTCCTACAGCCACACGCGACTTGATGTCTGGAAATTCACTTAAGGCATCCAAAACACGCCCAGGTGCATAGAGACGCAATGGCGTAGTCGGTGCGTAATGCGCCTTCAGACTTCCAGATACTCTAGGAGTAATCGCTTCATCATGACTATATTTGTCTTCGCCTGGTTTATAGACTTTAATGCCAGTCTTAGCCAAGATGTCACTGGGAGTAATAGCACCAGGTCGAAGCAATAAGGCATGATTACCGGAAGATAAATCAATAATGGTTGACTCAATACCAACTTCACAGTCACCACCATCTAAAATCATTAAATCGAGCATGCCTTCAAACTCGCTACGGACATCGGCGGCACTTGTAGGTGAAACCTTACCAAAACGATTGGCAGACGGTGCTACAACACCACCTTTAAATTTACGTAATAGCTCTTGAGCCATAGGATGCGCTGGTGCACGAATCGCTATGGTATCTTGCCCACCGGTGATTTCATTTAAAACACTTTTATCTCTTTTGAAAACTAGCGTCAGTGGGCCGGGCCAAAATGCATTAATCATCCGCAAAGCATCTTCAGAGAGATCACGCACCCAAGGGCTAACTAAAGCAGCCCAGTCAATTTGGGTAACATCATATTTTTCTGGTGCTGCCAAATGAACAATGAGTGGATGATTAGGTGGTCGACCTTTAGCAGTGAAGATTTTTTGAATAGCCGCTGGGTTTCTCGCATCAGCACCCAAGCCATAAACTGTCTCAGTTGGAAACGCTACCAAACCACCATCATGTAAGGTTTGTACTGCCTCGTTGATCACTGCAGATGATTGCAGTGCTGTACTGTTAGTGGACATTGCCTAGGGCTCGAGACCTAACTCAAGCGCAACTGCAGCACAGGATTGGCGAGCAGCTCCCAAGGATTCACCTAAACAATTGACGTGACCCATCTTACGACCCATGCGAGGCTCAGACTTTCCATAGAGATGTAGCTTCGCATCCGGGTGAGCAAGCACTTTATTCCAAGCAGGCTCCTTAGGCTTATCTTCACTACCCTCAAACCAAAGATCACCTAACAAATTGAGCATTGATACTGGAGTCAGCAATCGGGTATCGCCTAATGGCAAACGCGCCATGGCTCTCACTTGTTGTTCAAACTGACTAGTAACACAAGCATCGATGGTGTAGTGACCAGAGTTATGCGGACGTGGTGCGATCTCATTAGCTACGATATCACCACTCTTAAGAACGAAGAACTCCACGCAAAGTACGCCTACATAATCAATCTTTTGAATCAGGGCTTTTGCTGCCCCAATAATCTTCTTCTCTTGCTCTGGCTTGAGTGATGGAGCCGGTACCGTAGAGGTATGTAGAATGCTATCACGATGGATGTTCTGCGAAACTGGATAGGCGACTATAGAATCATCATAGGCTCGCACCACTAAAGCGGAGACTTCAAAATCTAAGTCCATCCGCTTCTCAAATACACAAGGCACCCGACCGAATTCATTCCAAGCAGCACTTAAGCCTGCTACGTCATAAACACTTGCCTGACCCTTACCGTCATATCCCATGCGAGCAGTTTTTAGGATGCCTGGAAAAAGATCTGACGGTACGTGTCTAATATCAGCATCATGCTCAATCACAAAATGGGGTGCGGGGCCAATATTCGTTTCTGCCTTCCAGGTGGCTAAGAATTTTTTCTCAGCAATACGGTTTTGCGCCAAAGAGACGCAACTACTCCGCGGAGCTACAAAGACACCCAAAGACTCTAATTCATCCAAGGCTTGAGCTGGAACATTCTCAAATTCAGTACTCACTGAAGCGCAAAGCGCTGCCATCTTTTTCAGGGCAACAGAGTCGGTGTAATCAGCTTGAATAAATTTTTCGGCAATAGAGCCAGCGGGACTATTGGATCCAGGATCTAGAACGCAAACCTTGTATCCCATTGCTTGGGCGGCCTGAGTAAACATCCGCCCCAACTGACCACCACCTAAGATTCCTAAATACGAACCCGGCAAAATGGGTTCCATGCGATCCGCCATGTAATTAATATCCCGGCAAATTCATGGAACGCGCAGTTTCCGATTGCTTGAGACGGAAATCCTCTAAACGCTTAGCCAAATCAGCATCATGCAAAGCCAAACTAGCGATCACATGTAAAGCAGCGTTGGCAGCACCAGCCTCACCAATCGCAAAGGTTGCCACTGGAATGCCTTTAGGCATCTGCACTATGGAATACAAAGAATCTTCACCGCGAAGGTATTTGCTTGCTACAGGAACGCCATAAACGGGAACAATGGTTTTGGAGGCAAGCATACCTGGTAAGTGAGCCGCACCACCCGCTCCAGCGATGATCGCTTGCAATCCATTGGCCTTAGCTGTTTCTGCATACTGGAACATGTCATCAGGCATACGATGGGCGGAGAGCACCTGCGCTTCATGAGGAATGTCGAATTGCTCCAGCATTTGAGCAGCGTGCTGCATCGTGTCCCAATCGGAATTGGAACCCATCACTATTCCCACCACTGGCTTCTTGCTCATTGCCTCTCCAAAAACCCTGAATTCTTTAACAGGGCTCTATTATCCCAGCCTTTTGAGGCTTTGGAAAATCGAGCCCGAGTAGAGCTGTTAGACCTGTGTGAGGCGAGTTAAGGCCTCACGATACTTCTGGGCAGTCTTTTCAATCACATCAGCGGGCAATGATGGGGGTGGGGCTGTTTTAGGCCATAACTTGCCATCAACCTGGGCTGTTTCAAGCCAATCACGCACAAATTGCTTGTCATAGGAAGGGGGGTTGGCACCAACATGATAGGTTTCTGCTGGCCAAAAACGGGAAGAATCTGCTGTGAGGATTTCATCCATCAAAACCAGCTGACCAGCATTATCCAGGCCAAACTCAAACTTTGTATCGGCAATGATGATCCCGCGAGTTGCAGCGTACTCGGAAGCTTCTTTGTAAAGACGAATACTCACTTCACGAATTTGCTTGGCTAACTTTTCACCAATCAGCTCAATCACTTTTTCAAAAGAAATATTTTCATCATGCTCGCCCATCTCAGCTTTAGCAGCTGGCGTAAAAATCGGCTCGGGTAACTTTTGCGCATTTTCTAAACCTGCAGGCAATACAATCCCACAAACCTTGCCAGTCTCTTGATAATCTTTCCAGCCACTGCCTGCCAAGTAACCACGTACAACTGCTTCAACCAAAATTGGCTTTAAGCGCTTAGCGACGACTGCCCGGCCTTTAACTTGAGAGATCTCCTCTGCTGTCACCACGGTTGCTGGATCAATTCCCGTTAAATGATTAGGGATGACTGCGGCCAACTTATCAAACCAAAAGTTCGCCATTTGATTGAGAACAACGCCCTTCTCTGGAATAGGCTGCCCCATAACAACATCAAAAGCAGATAAACGGTCAGTTGTAATCATCAACAATTTATCA
This sequence comes from uncultured beta proteobacterium, assembly GCA_903845455.1. GTDB lineage: Bacteria > Pseudomonadota > Gammaproteobacteria > Burkholderiales > Burkholderiaceae > Polynucleobacter. Next base: position 6,325 of record CAIMXN010000036.1, read on the forward strand.
TCACCAAGCGCATAGACATCGCGTACTTTACCTTTTGAAAGCAAAGGCAAAGACTGAATAGAAGTCGCATATAAAGCAGCCATATTTAACTCACTTCACGATCTGAGCTAATTTGCCGCTCTTATAGAGCTCTGCCATTTTCTCCAAAGAAATGGGTTTGATTTTTGATGCTTGACCAGCAGAACCAAACGCATTAAAGCGGGCGATGCACACTTGCTTAGCAGCTTCACGTGCTGGCTTCAAATAATCACGAGGATCAAACTTGCTTGGATTCTCAAAGAGATAACGACGAATTGCACCAGTCATTGCCAAACGAATATCGGTATCGATATTGATTTTGCGCACACCATTCTTGATGCCCTCTTGAATCTCTTCAACGGGTACACCATAGGTTTCTTTCATATCACCGCCGAATTCACGAATCTCTGCGAGTAATTCTTGTGGAACGCTAGATGAACCATGCATCACTAAATGGGTATTTGGAATGCGCGCATGAATCTCTCTAATACGATCAATGGCCAAAATATCACCAGTGGGCCTCTTGGTAAATTTATATGCGCCGTGACTTGTACCAATCGCAATCGCTAAGGCATCACACTGAGTTGCCTTGACAAAATCAGCAGCCTGCTCAACATCCGTTAGCAATTGCTCGCGAGTCATGGTGCCATCTGCGCCGTGACCATCTTCTTTATCGCCTTTCATGGTTTCAAGCGAACCTAATACCCCTAGCTCGGCCTCTACGGTCACTCCAATAGAGTGTGAAAACTTGACTACCTCTCTCGACACGTCCACGTTGTAATCATAGCTAGCAACTGATTTACCATCCGCTTCAAGAGAACCATCCATCATCACACTAGTAAAGCCGCTCTTAATCGCTGCCATACACACTGCTGGACTTTGGCCGTGATCCTGATGCATCACAACTGGAATATGAGGATAGGCCTCGACAGCCGCTGAAATTAAATGGCGCAAAAATGCTTCGCCTGCATACTTGCGGGCTCCAGCAGAGGCTTGCATGATAACTGGGGAATCTGCTTGATGAGCAGCTTCCATGATAGCGGTCACTTGCTCTAAGTTATTAACGTTAAATGCAGGCAAGCCATAACCGTTTTCAGCGGCATGATCCAAGAGTTGTCGTAAAGATACTAAAGCCATGATGTTCTCTTAATTCTAGATAGTTAAATGAATAATTAAAGGTGACTATTTTTCAATAAAGTCATTACTTCACATGAATGATTTTTAAAGTATTGGTCCCACCAGGTTCACCCATGGGTTCACCGGAAGTCAACACCACAGTGTCACCTTTTTTCACTGCGCCCAACTTTTTTAAGCAATCCTCTACCTCTTGCAAAGCCGTATCACGATCTTTGGTGTAATCCAAACCAATTGGAGTGACATTGCGATAAGTACTTAAAGCACGTTGTGTAGAAATCTTTGAAGTCAAGGCAAAAATTGGCACATGAATATTATGTCGACTCATCCAAATTGGCGTTGACCCTGAATCTGTCAACGCTGCAATCGCATTGGCATTGAGATGATGGGCAGTAAATAAAGCGCCTAAAGCAATTGTTTGATCAATCCGTGTAAATGTTTGATCCAAGAAATCGGTATCCAGTTTTACGCGATCAGATTTTTCAGCTTCAACACAAATCTCAGCCATCGCTTTAATCGTTTGTACTGGATACAGCCCTGCAGCAGATTCAGCAGACAGCATCACAGCATCAGTGCCATCCAATACCGCATTAGCGACGTCGCTTACCTCTGCACGGGTAGGGACTGGCGCATGAATCATTGACTCCATCATTTGCGTTGCAGTGATGGTAAATTTATCTGCCTCTAACGCTAACTTAATCATGCGTTTTTGCAAAGCGGGGACAGCAGGATTGCCTACCTCAATAGCTAAATCACCACGAGCAACCATGATCCCATCACTCTCAGCAATAATGCCTTCTAGAGCACCGGGCATAATGGCCTCAGCACGCTCTACCTTGGCAATAGTCTTTACTTTACCGACGCCATACTTAAGACTTGCGGCATCCGCTAGCTTACGAGCGTAAGCCATATCAGCACCATCTTTTGGAAAACTAATTGCTAAAAAATCGACACCCATTGCAATCGCCGCATCTAAATCGGCAATATCTTTCTCAGTTAATGCTGGTGCGGTTAAGCCACCACCAGCACGGTTAATCCCTTTATTGTTAGAAAGGGGGCCACCCTGCTCTACACGAGTAAAAATTTCTCCGCCCTTGACGCTTTCTACACGCAATACCACCAAGCCATCATTTAATAAAAGGCGGTCACCAGACTTCACGTCATTTGGTAATTCTTTGTAATCTAGGCCAACACGTTCTTGATTGCCAAGCTTACAGGCCACATCAAGAATGAATTGCTCACCCTCAATGAGATGAATCTTGTGGTCTGCAAACTTCCCCACTCTAATTTTGGGGCCTTGCAAATCAGCCATGATGCCGACCTCTTTACCAACCTCAGCTGAAATGGTTCGGACTAACAAATGACGAGCTTTATGGTCAGCTACTGTGCCGTGAGAAAAGTTCATCCGTACTACATCGACACCCGCACGAATCATTTCACGCAAAACTTCAGGCTTTTCAGAAGCTGGCCCTAAAGTGGCAATGATTTTTGTTGCTCTCAACATATTTAATCTTTCGCTCTTTCAGCAAGCACTGCAAAGGCTGGCAAGGTTTTGCCTTCTAAGAATTCTAAGAATGCACCGCCACCAGTAGAGATGTAATCAACCTGGTTTTCAATTCCGTACTTAGCAATTGCTGCCAAGGTATCCCCGCCGCCCGCAATTGAGAACGCAGGCGAATGTGCAATAGCCGCAGCCAACATCTTAGTGCCACCGCCAAACTGATCAATCTCAAATACACCTAGAGGTCCATTCCAAACAATCGTGCCTGCGTGAGCCAACATAATCGATAAACGCGCAGCCGTCTTGGGGCCGATATCCAAAATCATGTCATCTTCAGCAACTTGATCTGCTGCGACTCGATTGGCACGCGCCAATGGTGAGAGCTCGTTGGCAACGACAACATCTTCTGGGATGGGTACATGAGCACCACGCTTTTCCATAATCTCCATGATCTCGCGAGCTTCGTCAACCAAATCAGGTTCCGCCAAAGATTTACCAATCGGCAGACCTTTTGCCAACATAAAAGTGTTGGCAATGCCACCACCAACAATCAACTCATCTACTTTGTCAGCCAAAGCTTTCAAGATAGTTAACTTCGACGACACCTTAGATCCAGCAACAATTGCCACTAGTGGGCGCTTAGGGCTTGCTAGAGCACGACTTAAAGCATCTAACTCTGCAGCCATCAATGGGCCCGCACAAGCAATCGGCGCAAACTTCGCTACACCATTGGTAGTTGCCTCAGCACGATGAGCGGTGCCAAATGCATCGTTGACATAAACATCACAAAGAGCTGCGATCTTTTTTGAGAGCTCATCAGTGTTCTTTTTCTCGCCCACATTTAGGCGGCAGTTCTCTAGTAAAACTAAATCACCAGGATTAAGCTCAAACCCACCATCCACCCAATTACTAACCAGCGGCACTTTACGATTAAGTAACTCAGCAATGCGATGCGCTACTGGTGCCAAGCTATCCTCAGGCTTAAATTGACCCTCAGTGGGGCGTCCCAAGTGCGAAGTGACCATCACGGCTGCACCAGCATCCAAACATATCTGAATCGCTGGCATGGAAGCCCTAATCCGAGTGTCCTCAGTAATATTACCTGCCTCGTCTTGTGGCACATTCAGATCGGCACGAATAAAAACCCGCTTTCCTTTAAGAAGGCCCGCAGTGGCTAAATCACTTAAGCGTTTGACTTTAAATAAGGTATCCGGCATGGCTAATATTCGATGAAATAAGGCGGTTTATTGATAATCCCCCATTCTAAATCGTCTAGCCTAGAAAGCCTCCAAAGGACTGAAATAGCAAGCTGCCCTGCCTGCTCTACAATGAAGGTTTAGACATAAACTAGACAAATGGTATGTCGCCCCGATTAACCTGATTTATTAGACACAAAAGGTAGAAAAAATGTCGATGTCCGACCGCGATGGCTTTATTTGGTCCGATGGGAAGCTTGTTCCCTGGCGTGAGGCCAATATTCATGTGCTGACCCATAGCCTCCATTACGGCATGGGGGTCTTTGAAGGCATCCGCGCCTACAAAACCGCTCAAGGTACAGCTATTTTCCGCCTCGCAGAGCACGTTAGACGCCTATTTAATGGGACCAAAATCTTCCAAATGAAGATGGAGTTCACCCCAGAGCAGATCTCCAACGCAATTATTGAGGTTGTTAACAGTAATAAGCTTGAGGCTTGCTATATCCGCCCTATTATTTTCATTGGGTCTGAAAAATTAGGTATTTCTCCCACAGGTAACACCATCCATGTAGCCATTGCTGCTTGGGAATGGGGTGCTTATTTAGGTGAAGATGGCCTAAATAGTGGAATTCGCGTAAAAACCTCATCCTTTACCCGTCACTTTGTGAACTCCTCTCTGGTACGTGCTAAAGCATCGGGTTATTACATTAACTCCATCCTGGCGCACCAAGAGGTTGCTGCCAATGGTTACGATGAAGCCCTATTGCTGGATACCGAAGGCTATGTTTCTGAAGGTTCTGGCGAAAACGTCTTTATTGTTTGCGATGGCATTGTCTACACACCTGATTTAGCCTCTTGTTTGGACGGAATTACTCGCGACTCCATTATGGATATCGTGAAAGATCTAGGTTTAGAGTTGCGCGAGAAGCGTATTACTCGCGATGAAGTGTATTCTGCCGATGAAGCTTTTTTCACCGGTACTGCTGCTGAAGTCACGCCGATACGTGAACTAGATGATCGCTCTATTGGCGATGGTAAGCGTGGGCCAATTACTGAATTAATTCAAAAGACGTATTTTGATGCAGTCTACGGTAGAGGCGATAAATATAAATCTTGGCTTACCTACGTTAAGTAAGCACTTAAGGCGATCAGGAGCAGTAATATGACTCAAGCTCAAGTGGTGCTGGTGGATGGCAAGGAGTTGCCATTGCATTGCCCAACCAATCAAACCCCTGGCTGGAATTCGCATCCGCGTGTTTTTCTAGACATTGTCAAGACCGGCGAAGCGAAGTGTCCTTATTGCGGCACTGATTACCAGCTCATACCTGGCACTGCGCCACACGGGCACTAAAACTCATCAGTACTCCAGATAAATCTGGAGTACTGTATCGGGATACATTACATGCGCCGTATTCTGATCATTGCCCCTAACTGGATTGGTGACGCTGTTATGTCCCAGCCTTTGCTAGCGCAGCTCAAAGCTTCATACCCAGATTCACACATTGATGTTCTAGCCAGTACTTGGGTAGCACCCATCTATCGGGCTTGTACAGAAATTCATCAGGTAATTGAAGCTAAGCTAGAACATCAAAAACTACAATGGGGCTTACGTCAGCAGTTAGCTAAGCAACTCCAAGCCAATCAATACCAAATCTGTTTTGTATTGCCCAATAGCTTAAAGTCTGCCCTCATTCCTTGGCTTGCGAATATTCCATTTCGCATAGGCTATAGAGGTGAACTTCGCTTTGGTCTGATTAACTTTTCATTACCAAATCCCAGTAAGATTAATCGCCCACCCATGGTAGAGCACTACTTAGCGCTAGCAAGTCTACTCAATGAAGAAAAAGTGCAAGCTACTAAATTGTCATCAAGCGAACCAACCCTAAACGTTTCAGAGCAAGCAAAGCAATCTCTTATTGCAAAACTCACAGTAGCCAAAATCAATCCGCAGGCAATCTCGGTTTTTTGTCCTGGTGCAGAATATGGCATCACCAAGCGCTGGCCAACTGAGCACTTTGCAAAGCTTGCGCAGGAACTACTAGCCAAGCACTTGGATCATCACATCATTCTCTTAGGTAGTAAAAGTGATCATGTCTTGGCTAAAAATATTCAGTTGCATATACCTACCCTATCGAACATTCATAACTGGTGCGGCAACACTTCTCTAGACGAGGCCATTGCCCTGATTAGTTTGAGTAAAGCTGTAGTCAGCAATGATTCTGGCCTGATGCACATTGCGGCGGCACTTAAGACGCCACAAGTAGCGATCTTTGGGTCCAGCGATCCTCATCACACGCCGCCTCTCTCAGAAAAAGCTAAGGTGATTTGGCTTAATTTACCTTGCAGCCCCTGTTATAAAAGAGAGTGTCCGCTTGGTCACTTAAAGTGCTTAAAAGATATCTCGCCAGAACAAGTATTTAGTGCTATCAAGGCATTACATTAATCACTAACTTTACCCTCTAGAAAGTACGCTATGCTAAAACTCGCAAGACTCTTTCATAATGCTGATGAAGTAGTAGATGCCTGGAGAGAAGCTTTACGGCTTCGCGATGTTAAGGGTGCGCTTGATATTTGGTTGGATGATGATTCCATCACCTGTGTACTACCTGAAGGCCATAGACTTAGTGGTCATGCTGAAATCCGTGAAGGTTTAGAGCGTCTACTCTCAAAGCAAGCATTGTTTCTAGAGCCCATCGCCTGCATCAGTCACACTATCTTAGGCGCAGCAATCTACGACACTACAGAGGCAGTCCACTTAGGAGCAGATCAAATAGAAACTGCATTCTTCTTAAACATCACCCTTGTTTTGCTGCAAGATAGCCAGGGTTGGCGCATAGCCCATCTTCATGCGAGTCATTCAACTGATGAAACTTTTGATGCACCCTCTACCCCTCACGGACTGCATTAATCTACATTATGGATGAGCAAGTACTGCGCTCGCTCATCAAGTGGCCTAATGTGCCACATTGCTTTGGTTGGCTTGCATTAGATCGTCGTGGTCAGTGGCGCATGCGCGATGAGTTTGTGCAAAAAAATAATCTGCCTGGCAATGCCATCCAACATAAAGCTCTAAATGAATTCATTGCCCGCAACTATGCCTGCGATACACAGAGAAGATATTTTTTTCAAAACGGTCCACAGCGCGTCTTTATCACCTTAGATGCCACTCCTTGGATTGTGCGCATTATTCCGACAGATGCAGAACCAAATCTACTAACTCAGTGTCAAACTTCCTTTAAACCCCAAGGTGCATTAAGTGATGAATCTGGCAATATCTATATTACTGGATTGGTAAAGCATGCTATCTATGAAGATTCAAGTACAACTCACTTCGTAGAAAAGGATCATTTCAGCATTGCACTCTTACATGACCATGACTTAGATTTATTTGCTGATTTAGCCAAACTTCATGAGGAGGCTTGTAGCTTTGGAGGTTCTTGGAAGTGGGGCGGAGAGACTCTCGCTCTAGACCCCATTCACTCTCAAGAGTTAAGCGAACGCTTTGGTTTCATTAAAAAGCCAAACGCATCAGAAAACTTTCTTCCCTAACCTGTTGGACTTTTTTTACCCTGATCTTTTAGCTCTTCTTGATACTGTTTTTGCATTTCTCTCAAGCGTGCATCAATAGTAGAGTTCTGATAAAAGTCAGAACTCCCTGAAGATCTGGCAATTTTTAATTGCTCTATTGCGGAAGGCCATGCACCTTCAAGAGCATATTTTTCACCAAGAGCGTAATGACGCATGGGTACGTTCTTAGCCTGATCATAGGCATTCGATAGCTTACCCCACCAAACTACCTCATCAGGCTGGGCTTTGGTGCGAGCCTTGAGCCAAGCAATAGCATCATTAGTGCGGCCTAGTTTGAGATAGGCATTGACCATAGCAGCGCCAGCGGCATAAGACTGTGGATAAGCTTTCAAAGTTGCTTGTGCAATTTGCAGTGCCTCTTCATTTTTACCCTTAGCCAATGCCAACTCAGAAGCAGTGACATCTAAAGATAAACTTTGTCTCTGTATCGGAGAGCCAGGCGTACTTGCTGCATGCGCTACGTTACGCGCTTGCTGTAAATAGGTTTCAGCTTGATCGATCTTGCCTTGACGTTGCGCAATCAAAGCTAAGCCGTAGAAACCTTCCATCTGCTTGCCGGGCTGAGTTTGTTTACTTAAACTTTCAAATTGATTTTTCAGGTCATACATTCCACTAGTTGTACCTGATTGCTCCATCCGCGCACGCGCCTTAATAAAATAAAACTCAACCGCAGTAGGGACAGTTCTTGGTACAACAGTGCGTGCCCGATCTTGCATATCAGCAATACGATCGGTAGTTAAAGGGTGGGTACGTACATAAGCAGGTACACCGTTATCCATAATGCCAGTAGCTTTTTGTAAACGTTGGAAGAATCCAGGTGCGCCATTGACGTCATAACCACTGGTATCCAAAATCTGAAAGCCCACACGGTCTGCTTCCCGCTCAGCATCCCGTGAATAGGACAATTGGTTGCTAATTGCTAATGCTTGACCCCCTTGCATCAAACCAGCTGCAGCACCAGGGTTGCGAGAAGCGGCTAATGCACCGAGAAGCACTCCTGCAAGCGCGATCATGGTGTTCATGCCTTGCTTATCCAGTTGACGGGCAAGGTGCCGCTGCAGCACGTGACCAGTCTCATGCCCCATCACAGATGCCACCTCAGAGTCAGACTCCGCACTCACAATTAAACCCGTATGAAAGCCAATAAACCCCCCAGGCAAAGCAAATGCATTAATGCTGCTGTCTTTAACAGCAAATACTTCAAAGTTGTAAGCGCCACTACCCTGTTCATTAGCTCCGCCCAATTGCGCCTTCTTGGCTGCCTGCAATAAACGACGCTCCATCTGGTTTAAAAAATCATAGATAGGCAAGTCATTGGAATAATCTGGATCCGGACGAATCTGACGCATGATCATTTCGCCATATTTACGTTCATCTATCCGACTTAAGGCATCACCCCCTGGATCACCCATATCGGGTAAGACAATCGTCGGCTGACTTTGTAAGGTATTGCGGTTGGGCAAATTCGGAGAACGCGCCTCTGGGGACTGCATAGCCCTCTCAATATTTTGGATCGCTGCAGAATCACCCTGAACTGAGACGTCGCCAGACACTGCTGGGGTAGCTGGAGCCGCATAGGCAGGAGGAACCCCAGCGTAAGCTAGCGCTAGAATTAGCTGATAAGCCAAAATCTGCTTGAATATCTGAGGTCTAGATACTGGCGAATCTGATGTCTTTATTACTTCCATCCCTATATGGTAAAACTTATCCCATGAACAAACTAACTCATTTTGATGACAGCGGCCAAGCCCATATGGTAAACGTTGGTGATAAGCCGAATACTCATCGTATTGCGATCGCTATAGGTAAGATTACGATGCTCCCAGAAACCTTCAGGATGATTGAGGCTGGAAGCCATAAAAAGGGTGACGTACTTGGCATTGCCAGAATTGCTGGCATACAGGCATCCAAAAGAACTTCAGATCTGATTCCGCTGTGTCACCCACTAGCACTTACCCATGTCAGTATAGAGTTTTCGCTCAACAAAGCAGAAAGTAGTATCACTTGCCAAGCTAGGGCAGAAACAACCGGTCCTACTGGCGTAGAAATGGAAGCCCTCACTGCAATCCAAATAACCCTCCTGACAATTTATGATATGGTCAAAGCAGTCGATAGGGGTATGGTGATGGGCGACATTAAACTCTTAGAAAAGAGTGGTGGTAAGTCTGGGGAGTGGAAGGCGGATTAAAAATTTTAATCAGGTCTGCACTCGTATTATTCAATAAATACTATTTTTCTAACTAAATTAACTAAAAATGAATTTTTTTACTAACTTGGATGTGGTTCGGCAAGGGGTATTAATCTGTTTGAGCTGCCTATTTATTTCTCTATTTGGCATGCTTTTACTCAGAAAAATATGGCCCCCAAAGCTGAGAACTACATTTACACATATTCATGGCCACATGTTTGGCGTCATCGGCATTGTTTATGCTGTTTTAATTGGTGCTATTGCAGTAGGATCTTGGGAAAAATTTAAAACCGCTGAATTAATTGTTTTTGAAGAGGCTACTACTACCTTAAATATGTATCACATGGCCTCCAGTCTAGGTCCAGCCCATCAAAATGATATCAAAAACTTCATCCAAAGATATGTTGATGAAGTCGTTGAAGTCGAGTGGCCTGAAATGCAAAAAGGCATCCGCCCAAATATCAAATCGAATATCCTATATTCAATGAATCAATACTTGAGCTCAATACATATAGAAAATAAGACCCAAGAAATTTATTTACCGATTTTGGTTCACCAAGTAAACAAATTAGAATATTTGAGGGGGCAACGAGTTTTTATCGCAGGCTCTACACTAAATACAGCTATCTTAGTTTTCATGTTGCTGGGTGGCTTACTGGTAATACTTACTTCGATCCTTTTTGGTCTTGAGCACTCTCTTGGTAGTAATGCATTGATTACATCAATGCTATCGCTAGTTATTGGCCTTGTAATAACCGTCATTATTGGATTAGATCACCCCTATCAAGGGGAGATTAGTATTTCTTTAGACCCCCTGAAATTGGCTCTTAGCTCCATCAATAAATTTTAGAAAGAGGCCTGGGTAGTGATATTTCAGGACAAGTAAGATTAGATTTACTCCCTCTATATCAATTGATATAGCCATCTTTCGATGGCTATACTCTTTTGTTGAATGGTTAAATACTTATTTACTAATTCTGCACTCTGATGGTAATAACTGCGATATCAAATTAGTTTCAGTAGATCTACAAGACCAGCCACCAGTCCAAGTGGATCCCTCTGGTTTAGATAGGTCCAGTGGTTTGGGTACATTTGCATCGGGCTCATTTGTAGGCACAAGGTGAAGTGTATTTTTGCCTTCTGGTGCGACACTAATTTGATAATCAATTGCGATCACCCCTGAAGGAGTTACTTCAATTAACTTCACACTA
>CAIMXN010000037.1 GCA_903845455.1 uncultured beta proteobacterium
GCATCTGAGCCCGTAATGGCAGCTGCCATTAAAACGGACTTTGCTGGTCTTACTGCTGGAGAGCAAATGATCCCTGTTGGCAACACTCAAATTCCGGTCTATGTAGCTCGTCCAGAGCATGCCAAAGGTTCATTACCTATCGTGATTGTGATTGGTGAAATCTTTGGGGTGCATGAATACATTGCTGATGTCACGCGTCGATTTGCAAAATTAGGTTATCTCGCCGTCGCCCCAGAGTTCTTTGTGCGTGCAGGCGATCCCAGTCAACATGGTACGGTAGCTGAAATTTTGACTCACGTGATTGCTAAGACGCCAGACGCTCAGACCCTGGGTGATTTACAGGCTGCAATAGTATGGGCTGGTAAAAATGGTGGCGACTTGAAGCGGGTCGGTGTAACCGGTTTTTGTTGGGGTGGGCGCATTGCTTGGTTAGCCGCAACCTTAGCTCAAGTGCGTGCGTGCGTAGTTTGGTATGGCCGCTTAATTGGTGAAAAAACCGAGGGTAATCCGCGCCACCCAATTGATATTGTTGCTGATTTGAAGGCCCCTGTATTGGGTTTGTATGGTGCTGCTGACGCTGGAATTTCTTTGGAAAGTATTCAGCAAATGCGTGAAGCTTTAGCAAAGGCAGCCCCTAAAAATACCGCAGCCGCAGCATCCCAATTTGAGGTTTATCCAAATACCCCTCATGCGTTTCATGCGGATTACCGCGATTCTTATCGCGAAGGCCCTGCAAAAGATGGTTGGGAAAAATGCTTGGCTTGGTTTAAGAAAAACGGAGTAGTGTGATTGCTATGACAGTTTTACAAAGCATCATCTTGATTACCGCATTCGCTGGAGTAGTGAGCGTTTCAATTGCCGCCACTTTTTCTTTGGCTTTATTGTCGAAGATGGTAAATGATATGGTGAGCGTATCAGTTGGCATCTTGCTTGCCACCGCTTTACTCCACTCTTTACCAGAAGCTTTTAGTATGGCCGGTACGAGCCCTCAACTGTTGTTTGCGACCTTACTCGCAGGTTTATTAGGTTTTTTCTTGCTCGAAAAAATTGCTTTACTACGTCATAGCCATCATCACGAAGGTGATGGCCATAATCACCACCACGGTCACGATGCTGAGGTTGCTGGTCGCAGTGGAGGAATGATCCTGGTGGGCGATGGAATCCATAATTTTGTAGATGGCGTTTTGATTGCTGCTGCTTTTATGGCCGACTATCAGGTGGGATTTTTTACAGCACTTGCCATCATCGCTCATGAAATCCCGCAAGAGATTGGTGACTTTATTGTTTTACTCAATGCAGGCTTTTCACGTGCACGCGCATTACTCTATAACTTGATTTGTGGTTTGTCTGCCGTTGTTGGTGGTGTCTTAGCTTATTTCTTTTTAGCAAAAGCACATGCTGCAATGCCTTATCTATTGGTCATTGCCTCTAGTAGTTTTATTTATATTGCGGTGAGTGATTTGATTCCGCAAATGCATCGTCGCCCACATTGGGCTGAGTCTTTGCGTCAAACGGTATTGATTGCCTGCGGTGTAGGCTTTGTGATCTTACTGTCCTACATCCATTAAAGTTCAGTAGGCCTGCTGGGGTCGGAGCACCATTCACTCCAGCTGCCAGCATAGAGTCGCGAGCCTTTTAAGCCAGCCACTTCCATCGCCAGTAGATTATGGCAAGCAGTCACACCTGAACCGCATTGGTGAATGATGTCAGATGCTTTGAGGGGACCCAAAAAATCCACATATTCTTTGTAGAGTTGCTCTGGTGCCTTGAACAGGGTGGCAGATAAATTGTCTTTAAAGAAGCGATTGATTGCTCCTGGGATATGTCCCGCTACTGGATCCAAAGTTTCATTTTGACCATGGAAGCGGTCATTAGCACGTGCGTCAATGACTGTGTTCTTCTGAGTTTGTAAATTTTCGGATACCGCATCGACCAAGACGAGACCAACATAAGGCATTGCTACGACCGCTTGATCCGTTGGGCTAGGTGTGCGAGGAATAATGCTAATGGGCCCGTGCCAAGCATCTAACCCACCATTAAGCACCCGGACATTGGCGTGACCAGTAGCTTTGAGCATCCACCATAAGCGACTGGCGTAAACAGAGCCCTGTTTGTCATAAGCCACGACTAGAGTGTTCTGATCCATACCCAGACGGGATTTTGTTTTTGCCCAAACTGCTGGAGTGGGTAATGGATGTCGACCATTCTTACCCGTTTTTTCACCAGAAAGATCTTTGTCTAGATCAACATAGATCGCGCCAGGAATATGACTTTCTTCGTAAGCTTTTCTGCCAGCGTTCTTATCCACTAAGTCAAAGCGACAGTCACACAGCAATATATTTTCACCACTGTTAATGATTTGTTCTAACTGGTTGGCAGTAATGAGAGGACTCATGGCGACCTTTAGGGAATGAGATTAAATGCCTTGATAGTTCATGACACGACGATACCACTCGTGGAAGTGTTGCATGCCATCTTCCATCGGGCTTTGGTATGGACCTACTTCATTGATACCGCGCGCAAAAAGTGCAGCACGTCCTGCATCCATACGCTCACCGATTTCATCATCCTCGATGCAGGTTTCCATATAAGCAGCACGTTCAGCCTCTACGAATTCACGCTCGAACAGTGCAATCTCTTCTGGGTAATAAAACTCAACAATATTGCGGGTTTTATTTGGACCAAGCGGATGCAGGGTAGAAACACAGAGCACTCCTGGGTACCACTCCACCATCACATTAGGATAGTAGGTTAGCCAGATAGCGCCATGGCGTGGCGATTGTCCACCAAATTGGCGTAACACTGCTTCATGCCAATTGCGATACACGGGTGAGCCAGGTGTTGCTAGATCTTTGTGAATCCCAACGGTTTGTACGCTATGCCATTCACCGAATTCCCAACGGAGATCTTCACAAGAAACGAACTTACCCAAACCGGGATGAAAGGGAACAACATGGTAGTCCTCGAGGTATACCTCGATAAAGGTTTTCCAGTTGTAATTGCAGTCATGAACCTCAACATGATCTAGCATGTAGCCATCAAATTTGAGGTCATCCATAACACCCAGTTTCGCGAGGTCAGTTCTCACATCCCTTGGGCCCTCAAACAATAGCCCTTGCCAGTTTTGCAAGGGTGATTTGCCTAGATTGAGGCAGGGATTGTCTTCAAAATGAGGTGCACCTAAAAGATCACCGCCAAGATCGTATGTCCAACGATGCAATGGACAGACGATATTTTCTGTTTTGCCTGAGCCATTGAGCATGAGTGCTTGGCGATGGCGGCAAACATTGGATAAAAGCTCGACACCAGCTTCATTGCGAACCAGAATGCGGCCTTCATTTTCAGAGGCTAAAGTGCGATAAGCGCCGATTTCAGGCACCATGAGCTCGTGACCGACATAGCCAGGCCCCTGCTTGAAAAGCAGTTCAATTTCACGCTGATAGAGATCAACGTCAAAATATGCCGAAACCGGCAACTGAAGATTGGACGGCGCAAGTTTCTGCGCGGTAGCCAGATTAGTCATTCTCCCCACCCCCGAAAACGTCAGCCGAAGCTAAGCGGAATAACCAATCCAACCATCGACGAATCGATATTGGAAAGGAAGGGGTGAATTATACCCATTGGAATGGCATCTCGCATTAATATATAAGGCTATTTGTGCAAGAAATCCAAAGGAAACGAGTCTATGACAGCCAAAAAATCTGAGAGTCAAAAAGCCGGTCTAGAGGCTCAGATCGACCCAAAGTTGCGCTATGAGGAGGCTGTTAAGGAGTTAGAAAAGCTAATTTCTGACATGGAATCAGGCAAATTCTCTCTGGAAGAAACCCTTTTGGCTTACCAACGCGGTGCTGCATTGTTAAAGCATTGTCAAGGTGTACTTGCGCAAGTTGAGCAACAAGTGCGCGTATTTGAGACCTAATGACTTCAAGTTTTCAATTTCAGGAGTGGCTGAATGCTCACTCCGCACGGACTGAGTTGGCATTAGATGCCATGCTTGATTCAAATCAAACTACTCCAAATCGATTGCATGAAGCAATGCGTTATGCAGCTCAAGGAGGCGGTAAACGTATTCGTCCTTTATTAGTTTATGCAGCGGGCTCACTAGGTGATCCTACAGCTGAGGCATTGGATGCAGCCGCAGTTGCGATTGAATGTATTCATGCTTACTCATTGGTGCATGATGATTTGCCTTGCATGGATGACGACGACTTGCGTCGCGGAAGACCTACCGTTCATAAGGCCTATGACGAAGCCACTGCTTTGTTAGTGGGCGATGCATTACAAACCCGCGCCTTTGAAATTTTGGCAAATGCACCTTGTGAAGTAGATGTGCGTTTAACAATGATTAGTGCTTTAGCTGCTGCGGCGGGTTCACGTGGTATGGCTGGTGGTCAAGCAATTGATTTAGATAGTATTGGCAAGAAACTAGATCTGATTGCGCTCCAAAAAATGCATGCCATGAAAACCGGCGCATTGTTATCTTGTGCTGTGGAATTGGGTGGAATTGCTGCTCACCTTGATCCGGCCCAAATGACTTGCCTGAAAAAGTATTCCCAGGCTCTTGGCTTAGCCTTTCAGATTGTGGATGACGTTTTGGATGTCACCGCAGATAGCCAAACCCTAGGAAAGACTGCTGGTAAGGATGTCGCCAACGATAAGCCCACTTACGCTACCTTGATGGGTTTAGACTATGCACAGAATCAGGCAAAGCAATTGCAATCAGAAGCGATTGTTAGCCTGGAGATTTTTGGCAGCAAAGGGCAGGCCCTAAAAGATTTAGCTTTGTTAGTAGTTAATAGGGGCAAATAAGTTTCACTTTAGATTCGATGACTTTAGATTCCATACAATCCCCCGCCGATTTAAAAAAACTTCCTCGCGAAGAGTTGTTTGCTTTGGCGGCTGAATTGCGTCAATTTGTTTTGGATTCTGTCTCTAAAACGGGCGGACACCTTTCCTCAAATTTGGGGACAGTGGAATTAGCGATTGCACTGCATTATGTTTTTGATACGCCCCACGACCGGCTTGTTTGGGATGTGGGTCATCAAAGCTACCCCCATAAAATATTGACTGGCCGTCGTGAGCGCATGAATACTTTGCGCCAGTTCAATGGTCTATCAGGCTTCCCACGTCGCATCGAGAGTGAGTACGATGCTTTCGGTACCGGCCATTCTTCAACCAGTATTTCTGCCGCGATGGGTATGGCACGAGCCTTTCAGACCAAAGGTGAGAAGCAGGTGGCAGTGGCAGTGATTGGCGATAGTGCCATGACCGGCGGCATGGCTTTCGAAGCGATGAATAACGCAGGGGTTTATGACGATTTACCGCTTGTAGTGATTTTGAACGACAACGATATGTCAATCTCACCAGCGGTGGGTGCATTGAATCGTCACCTTGCTCGCTTGCTGAGTGGCAATATTTACTCTGCCACTAAAAAAGGGATTGATAGTGTTTTATCTATTGCACCTCCCTTGCGGGAGTTTGCTAAACGTTTAGAAGATCATGCCAAGGGTATGGTTTCTCCATCGACGATTTTCCAAGAGTTTGGCTTTAATTATTTTGGTCCGATTGATGGTCATGATTTGGCAGCCCTCATACCGATGTTACAAAATGTCCGTCGCTTAGCGCTAGAGGGTCGAGGCCCACAGTTCCTTCATGTGGTGACCCGCAAAGGTCAGGGCTATGAATTGGCCGAAGCTGATCCAGTGCTCTATCACGGCCCAAGCAAGTTCAATCCAGAGGAGGGCGTCAAAAAACCTGCAACGCCTCCTAAGAAAACCTTTACGCAAGTATTTGGTGAGTGGTTATGTGATATGGCTCACGCCGACCCTCTATTGGTTGGTATTACTCCAGCAATGAGCGAAGGCTCTGGCTTGGTGGAGTTTGAAAAGAATTTTCCGAAGCGTTATTACGATGTTGGAATTGCTGAGCAGCATGCCGTGACCTTTGCTGCGGGGATGGCCTGTGAAGGCATGAAGCCAGTGGTGGCAATTTATTCAACCTTCTTGCAACGTGCCTACGATCAACTCATTCATGATGTGGCGATTCAGGATTTACCAGTGATGTTTGCATTGGATCGCGCAGGTTTAGTGGGTGCCGATGGTGCTACTCATGCCGGTGTGTATGACATTCCTTTCTTGCGCTGCATCCCGAATATGTTGGTGATGACTCCTGCAGACGAAGCGGAGTGTCGCGATTTATTAACAACTGCTTTTCATCAACCTCATCCAAGTGCAGTGCGCTACCCACGTGGCGCAGGTATTGGTGCAGTACCTTCTAAAGAATTACGTACACTTCCTTTTGGTAAAGGTGAGTTGCGTCGTAAATCAAATGCGCCTATTGGCAGTCGCGTAGCGATTTTGGCATTTGGTACTTTGTTGTATCCAGCCTTAGAAGCTGCTGAGTTGTTTGATGCCACAGTTGTCAATATGCGTTTTGTAAAACCTTTAGACATTGATTTGATGAAATCCTTGGCTGCTGATCATGACTATTTCGTGACGGTAGAAGACGGTGCTATTCAAGGCGGTGCTGGTAGCGCATGCCTAGAAGCACTCTCAGCCCTGGGGATTAATAAACCTTTATTGCAACTGGGTATCCCAGATGAATTCGTTGAACATGGCGACTATAAGCTACTGATGGCTAAGTGTGGCTTGGATGTCGAAGGGATTACCAAGTCTATTAAACGGCGTTTTCCGGTGATCTTGAGTGCTAATTCAATAGTTGTGGGCAAATAAGCTGGTTTTGTCGGAAAATAGACCCATGAACGACATGAATGCATCTTTTCTAAAACCTAGCGTAATGCCCGATCTGCAATCCACTCGAGATGAGCGTGCCTTGCCGATTGAGCAAGTAGGTATTCGTGGCGTACGTCATCCATTAGTAATTCGTACAAAGACGGGTAGCTTCCCATCGGTTGGTAGTTTTGAGATGGATGTTGCTTTGCCTGCCCATATCAAGGGTACGCATATGTCCCGCTTCATGGCAATCTTGCAAAAACAAGACGAGGCGATTGATAGCACTTCTGTAGTTTCATTAGTGCGTGAGATGTTGCCGCTCTTGAATGCTACTGAAGGCCGAGTTCAATTTACCTATACCCATTTTGTGAAAAAAGCTGCGCCGGTTTCAGGCGTTGAAAGCTTGATGGATTACGAGGTGACTTGGATGGCCAAGGGTAAGAAAAATACTGCAAATGGAATTGATGTTGAATTGCATCTGCAGGCCGTAGTGCCAGTAATGAGTTTATGCCCTTGCTCAAAAGAGATTTCAGATTTTGGTGCGCATAATCAACGCTCTCATGTCACGATGACAGTGGCGCTTGATCCACAAACTAAAATGACTGTTGAGGATTTAGTTAGCACTGCTGAGAGTGAAGCTTCAAGCGAGTTGTGGGGTTTGTTAAAACGCCCAGATGAGAAGTGGGTTACTGAGCGCTCTTATAGCAATCCAAAATTTGTTGAGGACTTGGTACGTGACGTTGCTGGGCGTCTCAAAGCGGATGCGCACATCTTGTCATTCGTGGTTGAGGCCGAAAATTTCGAGTCGATTCATAACCATAGCGCCTTCGCCAAGATTAGCTTAGTAAAGTAAAGCAAGCACAATCAAGAGTCTAGCTAAGGTTATTGCTCTGTAAGTCCCAACGGGGCTTGATGTCAAATGCACCTGATGTCGTTGAGCCATTATTGGCAATAAGTAAACGCAGTGCACCCGCAAACGCAATCATGACGCCGTTATCGGTACAAAGATCTAGTGGTGGGTAGTGCACTTTAAAACCATTCTTAGAGGCTTTCTCATTCAGAGCTGAGCGCAATTGCAAGTTAGCCCCAACGCCACCAGCAAGTACTAAATGTTTACAGTCTGTTTGTTTGAGTGCTTTTTCAGATTTACTGACTAAGACTGCTACCAAAGATTCGACAAAAGCCCTTGCCAGGTCGGCATGAAATTGTGCAACTTGTGCTGTGTCAGTAATATTTTTTTCTTGAAACTTTTTAACTTGATTAAGTACCGCAGTCTTTAATCCAGAGAAAGAAAAATCTAAGTCACCCGAATGCAGCATGGGTTTGGGTAAGTCGAATTGACCAGGCCGTCCTATTTCTGCTAATTTTGAAATGGCTGCTCCGCCTGGGTAATCTAGCCCGAGTAATTTGGCAGTTTTATCAAACGCCTCCCCAGCGGCATCATCTAGCGTTTCGCCAAGCAGTTCATAACGCCCAACCCCGCTGACTTTCATGAGTTGGGTGTGGCCACCCGAAACCAGCAAAGCAATAAACGGAAATTGCGGTGCTGTTTCCCCTAAAAGAGGGGAAAGTAGGTGCCCTTCGAGGTGATGAACCCCAATGGAAGGGAGATGAAGTCCTTGTGCCAAGGATTTAGCAAAGGCACTGCCAACCAGGAGGGCGCCAGCTAGTCCTGGACCTTGGGTGTAGGCAAGCGCATCAATATCCTTGAGAGTGAGCCCAGACTGGGCTAAAGACTCGTCTAACAGGGGCAAAATCCGGCGAATGTGGTCTCTGGAAGCCAACTCTGGCACCACGCCCCCATACTCCCGGTGCATGGCGATCTGGGAGTGTAGTGCTTGCCCTAGGATGCCTTGGGAGGCAGGTTTTGCACTCTCCCAAGGGGTGGTGTTGTATAAAGCCACCCCGGTCTCGTCACAAGAAGTTTCTATGCCTAAAACAATCATTTTTCGCTTGGTCGTGCTAGAATCCGTGATTCAAATAATTTTCAAGCATAAACGAGTTAAACAAGCATGACTACAGTCCGCCTCCGTGAAAACGAACCTTTTGAAGTGGCATTACGCCGTTTCAAGCGCACCATTGAAAAAAATGGCCTTTTGACCGACTTGCGTGCTCGCGAGTTCTATGAAAAGCCAACTGCTGAGCGCAAGCGCAAAAAAGCAGCAGCTGCAAAACGC